>NZ_PSYC01000001.1:0-136680 GCF_002931515.1 Pseudoclavibacter sp. RFBG4
GGGAACGCGGGTGTCGGAGGGGAGGGGGGTAGGTCCACCGGACGCATCGCACTGCCGGCAAACGCCTCGGCTGGTCAGCGCACGTTCGGGATCGTGGTCGGACAGGGCGGCGAGGTGAAGAGAGATGGGTCGACCGCGTTCGGAGGTGCCGGCTACGGGCTTGGTGGCGCTTCCACACCCGGCCCTCGAGATTATGACGGTGTAGCAGGTGGCGGCGGAGGCGGCAGTGCTCTCCTCGCCGGCGCCGTGAGAGGCGCGCCCCTGATCGTCTCGGGCGGTGGCGGCGGTTCTGCCATCCGTCACACCGTGCAAGGGTCCACAAAGCAGGTCACCGTGTACACCGCCCCGGACGATCGAACCGGCTTCGACTACGGCACCGCGAGCAGCGGTGGCGCTCCGAACGGACGCGTGGGTGCGATCGGTGGGGCGAACTCCGATGGCACCGGCCTCGCGGTCAATCCTGCCAACGTCGGAAACGGCCAGAACGGCGGCCGCCGAGGCGGCGTCAATCACTACGTGGTCGACAACGGCAACTGGGGCCCCGTCACCCGCGTCGAGGGTTACGACGGCCAGAGTTTCGGGTCCGGATCCAACGGCGGAGGCAACGGCGGAGACGGAGCCCCGCGCACCGGCAACGGCCGCGGCGTATTCGGTGCCGCTGCGGGTGGTGGAGGCGGCGGGTACGCAGGCGGTGGAGGCGGCGGCATGGCTGCTTCACGTTTCAAGGGGGACAACTCACTTTCTTTCTCCACGGGAACCGGAGCCGCCGGCTCCTCATTCCGAGCGTCGGACTCAGAGGCAGCTTCGCTCGGATACCCGATCAGTGACTACAACCGCACCACGTCGGGGTTGAGCTCGAACAACAACCGCGGGCATGAGGGCTTGATCTCCCTCAGCTGGTGCGCCTAGTTCGCGAGCTCCAACTTCGGGCTTCTCCAGGGCAACCGCACAAGCGCCTCCGGAAAAACCGCTCCACGTTCCGCCCTCGTTCAGCCTGGCCTCGTGAAGGTGACGACCGGGTTCGACCGACGGGCATCGATGGCGACCTCGGCGGTCACGCCATAGACGTCTTCGATGAGCTCAGGGGTCAGCACCTCGGTCGGAGTGCCAGCGGCGACCACGGATCCACCACGCAGGACGACGAGGGCGTCGCAGTACATGGCCGCGAGGTTGAGATCGTGGATGGCGATGATGGTCGTGACCGGCAGTGCGCGTATGAGCTCCAGCAGCTCGAGCTGGTGCCGGATGTCGAGGTGGTTGGTCGGCTCGTCGAGGAGCAGTTCGTGGGGCTCCTGGGCGAGGGCACGGGCGATCTGGGCGCGCTGGCGTTCTCCGCCCGAGAGGGTGTGCCAGAAGCGGTTGGCCTGATCGAGCAGTCCGACGTGGGCGAGGGCGCGATCGACCGCGCGATCGTCAGCGGCGGTATCTCCTCCGAGTCCTGAGCGATGCGGGATCCGTCCGAGGCGGGCGATGTCGCGCACGGTGATGTCCACGTCGGTGTCCGCGTGCTGGGTCACCGACGCCACAGACCGCGCGATGTGCCGACGCCCGACGGTGCTGATGTCGACGCCGTCGAGGGTCACGAGGCCAGCGCTGGGCTTCACGAAGCCGTGGAGCACCCGAAGCAACGACGATTTACCGGACCCGTTCGGCCCGAGCAGGCCGACGGTCTGGCCCGGCTGGGGGTGCAGGCTGACGCCGTCCACGACGAGCGCTCCGCCTCGGCTCCACGAGACGCCCTCCGCGTTGATCGTCACGTGCGCTTCCTCCTCCGCGCGAGGAGCGCGATGAAGACGGGCACCCCGACGAGGGCCGTGCCGACACCCACCGGGAGCGGGGTGGGCGAGAACGCGACTCGCGATCCCGCATCGACCCAGACCATGAAGATCGCTCCGATGATCGCGGTCGCTGGGATGAGGCGCGAGTGTCGCGGGCCGACGAGCAGTCGGGCGGCGTGCGGCAGCACGAGGCCGACGAAGCCGATGGCGCCCGCGACGCTGACCAGCGTGGCGGTGATGAGGGCGGTCGCGATGAGGAGGATGGCTCGAGTACGCGCGACGTGGATACCGAGGGACGCCGCGACGTCTGGGCCGAACGCGAAGGCATCGAGGGCGTGGGCGTACCTCGCGCAGAGCACTGTGCCGGCGCCGACGACGACGACGCAGAGCACGACGTCATCCCATCTCACCCCTTCCAGGGAGCCCAGCATCCAGAACATGACACCCCTCGTCTCGTCGGAATCGGCGAAGGCGAAGATGATCAGCGACGTCAGGGCGGAGAACAGCTGCGTGCTCGCGACCCCCGCGAGGACAACTCGGTCGGTCCCGCCGCCAGAGAGCTGAGACAGCAGGAGGACGAGCCCGAACGCGACGAGTGCGCCGATGAACGCGCCACCGGAGAGTCCGATCGCGGCGCCGCCGAGCCCGAGGACACCGACCGCGACGGCGCCCGTGGATGCGCCGGATGAGATGCCGAGGATGAAGGGGTCGGCGAGCGGGTTGCGCAGGAGCGACTGCATGACCACGCCGCAGAGCCCGAGGCCGATGCCGCACGCGGCGGCCACGAAGGCGCGAGGGAGTCGCTCCTCCCAGACGATCGCGTCCTTCGACAGCTTCACCGGGATGTCGGTCAGGCCGAGGTGGTTCGTGACGATGTCGCGGACGTTGACGGGCAGGATATCCGCCGGACCGAGCGTGATCGCAGCCCCGACCGACACGAGCAGCAGCAGCAGACCGGCAAGCACGAGGGCGCACGCGATCAGCACCCGTGGCGGCCGGGGCGCGCGGGGAGATTCGGGGCTCACGCATTCGACGGAACGCTGGCCCGTGGCGGAGCTCAGAGTTCCTCCCCGTGCTCGTCCCACCACACCTTGATCTTCTCGAGGCCGTCGACGAAGCGTATGGACGGGTTGAGCTCTGCCCCGTGCAAGTCGATGTAGCGCTTGTTCTGCACGGCATCCATCGTCTTGGTCAGCGGGTCGGATTCCAGGAACGCGACCTTCTCGTCCAGCCGGTCGCCGGGGAATCGGTCTCGCTGCAGGTCCCCCAGGATGAGCACCTGCGGGTTCCGATCGACGATGTCCTCCCAGGTCGTCGCGGGCCAGTCATCGTCGAGGTCCGCGAAGACATTCGTGAGCCCTGTGGATGATCCGAGCATGGCGGCAGACCCTAAGCCACCCGCGATGTAGGGCGTCTTGGTGTCGGCGAACCAGTACGCAGCGGTCGCACCGTCGAAGTCGACGCCGTCGGTCGCCGCTGCAGCGCGAGTCTGCAGGTCGCTCACGAGCTCGGCCGCTCGATCTGAGACGTCGAAGATCTCACCGAGCTCCGTGATCTCCGCGTACAGCGCATCGACCTCGAGCGGCGTCGTCCGTGTCCCTCCCCCGTTGATGCTGGTCCCGTTGTCGCAGTCCGTCGGCGAGAGGTAGCTGTTGACGCCTGTCTCGGCGAATCGATCGCGCGAGGTAACCCCGCCTTCAGCGAAGTGCCGGCCGAAGGAGGCGGTCACGAAGTCCGGGTCCGCGCCGAGAACAACCTCGTAGGTGGGGGCGTTGTCGGCCAATCTCGGGACGGCGGCGTTGGCGTCGGCCAGCGATTCGAGGACCGGGTCGGTCCAGGATGCCGTGCCCACCATGCGGTCCTGGAGCCCGAGCGACAGGAGGATCTCCGTCGAGTTCTGGTCGAGCGAGACGACCCTCTCCGGGGCCGCGTCGATCGTCACCTGCGTTCCGCAGTTGTCGAGGGTCAGCGGGTACTGCGTCGCCCCATCTCCTGCGCTTGCCGCCGAGTTGGTCTCGACCGCCTCCGACGCGCCGCATCCGGAGAGCCCGAGGACCACTGCGGCGGTGAGAACGAGGCTGAAGGTGGCGCGCTGACGCACATGGGCTCCCTGGATCGAGTCGAATCTGCCGACTGGCTCGCTAAGGATAGCCTTACCTGCGCGCTCGGGCGTGCGCCGGGCCTGCCAACGAGGAGCGCGGAGGCCGGGGACAAGGCGGCGATGAGTTCGATAAGCCCCGTGACCGCCAGCAGCAAGGAGACGCGCACGCGTCCATCACTCAGGGATGATCGGAGCTCCGAGACGCTCTTCGACCTGCTGCCAGACGCTTCGACCGAGTTCAGGGTTGAGGCTCGTCGGCACCGGGGTCGTGAGGATCGGCGCACCGGTGGCTCCCGTCCGGGGGCCGAAGTAGGCGGCGGCTGGAAGCAGGGGTGTCGTCATCGCGGCGATCGCCGGCTGCGCAGCCGCATCCTTGCCCTGCACCACTCTCGAGAACACTGGAGCGACGGCCACCGCGAGCGCGCGGACGAGTGCGGAGCGCTGCTGCAGTGGGGGTCGGTCCGGCGTCAACGCGTCGATCGCGGAACCGGGGTGGCTGACGACCGACCTCACACGAGAACCACTCGCGACGAGTCGCCGGTCGAGCTCGAAGCCGACGATCTCGGCGGCATGCTTCGACATCGCGTAGGCGGCGCGGGGACGATACTCGGATGGAGCAAGCCAGCCGTCCGCATCGAACGGGATCCTCTTCGTGAGGAAACTGCCTGTGCTGATCACCCGCGCTTCAGGCGCGCGCGCGAGCGCAGGGAAGCTCAATCTCAGGAACTCGAGGTGCGCGAGGACGTTGACTCCGACCGTGGACTCGACCCCGAACGGCCCTTCGCTGTAGGTGGGGTGAGCGGCGATGACGCCGGCGTTCATCACGAGACCGTGGACCGGCGGACCGGCGCCGATGCGCGATCCGGCCGCGCGAACGGATTCGAGGTCTACGAGGTCGAGTTCGAGGTGGCGGTGGCGGGCGGGTTCCGCGAGGAGCGCGATGGCGCTCTGCGCTTTCTCCGCGGAGCGGGCCGCCACGATGATCTGCGCGCCGAGGCGAGCGAGCCCTTCCGCGACGAAGAAGCCGATGCCGCTGGTTGCGCCGGTGACGATGATCGACTGTCCATCGAGTCGTGGTGTGTCCATTGATCAGGCTTTCTGTTCAGGCGCGGAGGCGGGCAGCTGGTCGCGCTCGCGCGGAAGCCATGCGGCGGCTGCACATCGAGCGCCAATTTGCTTCAAGTTCTGAAGTGACTGTAGCAGAAGCTTCAAGTCTTGTAGCAAGTGCTAGGGTGTGCCCATGGGAGACGAGCGCAGGCAGAAGCTGTCGGAGGCCCTCTTCGCCGCGTACGACGTCGTCGCGCGCACCAACGATGCGCTCGAGCCGGCGCTTGCAGAGTTCGGACTCACCGCAGTCACCGCCCACCTGCTCTGGCTGATCGACCCCGACGCGCCCGCGCCGTCGATGCGCACGGCCGCCGAACGGACGCACTGCACCCCGCAGAACGTGACCTTCATGTGCCACCAGCTCGAGGCCAAGGGCCTCGTCACGCGAAAACCGTCCCCGACCGACCTCCGACAGCGCGTCATCGAGCTCACCCCCGAGGGCCGTGCAGCTCGCGACGCGATCGTCGAGCTCGCCTCCACCAGCTCGCCGCTCGCCAACATCGATGAGTCCGACCTCGCACGAATCGCCGAGCTCCTCGGCAACGCGCCTTCGCGCCTGGCCTGAGCCCTCGAGAGTCCGGCGGGGTGTCCTACCAGCAGATTCTCGCGTGGCTGCGCGACGGAACATTCGCGCCAGAGAGCATGCTGAGCGAGGACGACCCCTTGAAGCGCTTGGCGGTCAGCCGGGCTCCGGTGCGAGGCGCATTCCTCGCAGAGCTCCGCTTGCACATCCATCACACGCATGGATCCCTCATGGGATCACGGTGACCCGCATCACCGAACCCACCCACACCCGCGGAAAGGCATGACCATGACGCTCCCCTCCCCACTGGACGCGCTCAAGTCCGTTGCCGTCGCACCCATGGCTGGCGGCCCGAGCAGCCCCGGCCTCGTCATCGCCGCGGCCCGTGCAGGACATTTCGCGCAGCTCGCCGGCGGGTACAAGACCGCGGCGGCACTGAACGCGCAGATCGCCGAGGTGACCGAGGCAGGGGTGTCGGAGTTCGGCGTCAATCTCTTCGTCCCCAACCCTCACCCCATCGACGACGCGGGATACGCCGCGTACTGGGAGAGCATCCGCGACCACGCGTCGACGCACGATGACGCTGCGACCATGGCCGCCAGGCTGGAAGACGATGACGAGTGGTCGGAGAAGCTGGATGCGCTCATCCTCAACCGGACGCCGGTGGTGAGCTTCACGTTCGGGCTCCCCTCGGCGGGTACGTTTCGGCGGCTGCAGGAGGCCGGGGTCCTCACGATCCAGACGGTGACCTCCGTCGATGAGGCGCGACAGGCCGCTGCAGCCGGCGCCGACGCCCTGACCGTTCAGGGATACGACGCCGGCGGCCACAGCGGCGTGTGGGACCCGGACACCTTCCCTGAGAACATCCCGCTCGCGACGCTCGTCGAGCGCGTCCGGACGGTCACGGACCTGCCCCTGATCGCGTCGGGTGGGATCACTCGTCGCGACCAGGTGCTCGAGCTCCTCGACGCAGGCGCAGACATGGTGGCGGTCGGCACCGCGGTGCTTCGGTCAGACGAGAGCGGAGCGTCTGCAGTGCACAAGGCTGCGCTCGCAGATGAGCAGTACACCGAGACGGCCTTCACGCGGGCATTCACGGGTCGCCCCGCGCGTGCACTCGTCAACGACTTCGTCGAGAGCCACGTGGATGCGCCAGTCGGGTACCCAGCGCTGCATCACCTGACCCGGACCATGCGGGCGAAAGCCACGGCCGCGGGCGACAGCACGCTCGTCAACCTCTGGGCGGGACAGTGCTGGCGAGAGGCGAAAGAGGGGCCCATCGCCGCGATCCTCGATGCTCTGGAACCGTGAGACCGCGCCGCTGATCCTGGCGGGCTCGGGGGCGTTGGCGACCGCCTCCCTTTGACGCTCAGAACGATGAATCGTCTCCGGATGCACGCGAGTCGACCCCGCGATCGACGGCGTGCAGCGCCAACTCGAGCACCTGCTGCGCCACCAGCTCAGGCTCGGACGCAGTGACCACGTGGCCCGACTGCTCCGCCCGCACGTGCACGGCCCCCGGATGCGCGGCGACCGTCTCGAGGTGCGCCGCGCTCAGCGGGCCGCGCGTGCGGTCGGCCGGCGTCTCCTTCATGCCAGAGATCACGCGCATCGGCAGGTCACCAAGCCGCGGCGGACGCGAACGCAACCCGGCGAGCTCGCTGCGCACCATTCGCTGCTCCGCGGCGGCGGCCCGCGCAGCGCCCGGGTTCGTCGACGCATCCAGCGCCTGCGCCGCCGCGATCGGGTCCATGCCATCGACGAGGCTCCGCAGCTGCGCACGCAGCAGGCCGAGTCGGGCAGCGGGCTCCAGCACCGCGGCCGAGAACGCGAACAGCCGCCGCGTCGAAGGCCGGAAATACAGTGCCGCGTGCTCGTCGCTCTGGTCGACCAGCACGACACCATCCATCGGCGCACCCGCCGCCAGGCGACGTGCTGCCAAGCGCCGCACGATGGGCCCACCCCAACTGTGGCCGACAAGCACCAGCCGAGAGGGCTCCTGTGCGTTCACCACCGTGTCGAGGTCATCCGCGAGCCGCTCCAACGTGCGCGGTGCGGGATCCGGCGTGCTCTCTCCGTATCCGGCACGCTCGTAGGCGACGACCCGCACGCGCTCCGCGAGCATCCGGTGCACGAGCCCCCAGTACAGTCCGCTCGCACCGAGACCCGCCTCGAGCACGACCACCGTGCCTGCATCGAGCGGCCCGCTCGCGAACGTGCGCAGGCGACGACCGTCGGGGGTGGTCACGAAGGCGGCGGAGTCGATCACCCCGGCATGCTCTCACGCCCCGACAACCATTCGCCAGGCGCCGGTGACAGCCTCCGGTGCGAGGATGGCCCCAATGGATATCGAATTCTCGACCATCGAAGGCGGCAGCGTCGAGCTGCACGACGCCCGCCGGAAGCTGCGCAGGCGCGTCGAGCTGGAGCCGTTCGAGATCGGCGTCTACGCCGTCACCCAGTCGCAGCTCGGCGAGCTCCTCGGCGAAGCCACCGACGACGGGACGAGCCACCCCGAACGGCCAGCGACCGACGTCAGCTGGCTGCGCGCCATCCGCTTCTGCAACGCCGCCTCCGAATGGGAAGGGCTCGACCCCGCGTACTCGTACGACGGCGAGCAGGTCACGTGGCACGTCGACTCCGACGGCATCCGCCTCCCCACCGAATCGGAGTGGGAGTTCGCGTGCCGCGCCGGGTCGACCACCGCCCAGTACGGGCCGCTCGCCGACGTCGCCTGGACGAGCCTCGACGGCGTCACCAGCCCTCAGCCCGTTGGCGGCAAGCACCCCAACCTCAACGGCCTCTTCGACACCCTTGGGAACACGTGGGAATGGTGCTGGGACCACCTCGACCCGGCCCGCTACGACGACTACCGCGTGTTCAGAGGCGGCGGCTACGCCGACGACACCTGGAGTGTCCGCGCCTCCGTTCGCCGCGGCGGTGCGCCCCGCATGCACCACGAGGACGTCGGGTTCCGCGTCGCGCGCGGCGGCTTCGACGCCGTGGATGCGGCCCAGGGCTGGTCAGCGGCAGCCGATCGCGAGCGCGACGTTGGAGGGGCCCACCCCGTTCGGGTGGACCCCTCAGAGCTGACCGGCGCCAGCCGCCTTCCTCAAGCTGACGTGGCGTCGGCTCGAACAGCGAGCCGTCAGACCGCGAACTGGATGACGCCCGTGACGATGAGCGTCAGCAGGGTCGTCCACAGGACGATCGCGGCCGCCTGCCACACCAGCACGCGCCCCTTCGAAATGCCGCTTCCCGCGAGCGCGGCGGCCGTGAAGTGCGTCGGGAGCAGCAGCGGGCCGAGGAGGCTCACACCGGCGACCCCGTAGCGATTGAAGGCGCGCTGGAACTTCTCGCGGCTCGCAGTCTTCGGCTTCGCGTCCGCCGGCGACTTCGCGAAGCGGGCCCGGATGGCAGCACCCAGGTACACGACCAGCGCTACCGCGATGAAGTTGCCGACGGCGCCCGCCACCGCCGCGATCACCGGGTTGATGCCACCGATGATGCCGATCGTCGCCGCACCCTCCCCCTCGATGAAGGGAACCGCGCCAGCGAGCGCCACGATGAGCGGCTGGAGCCACTCGGGCAGCTGCGCCATCAGGTTCTGGAAGCCGAGGATGAGCTCTGCGATGGGATTCATGGTGTGGCCTTTCGAAGCTGAGATCTGGGCTGCCGCGTCGGAGTACCGCGGTGATGACTCCATTCCAGTCGGGATGCTCGCGCAGCGGCAGTGTCACCGCGTCACCACTCCTCGTGAGGATGCGCGTGCCGGTTCGTGACATATGTCACGGGTCGGGCACCCGCCGCTGGCCTACCGTGGAGGGATGAGCACTCCACGCATCGGCGAGATCGCGCTGGCCCGCGGCGTGACCGCCACCTGGTGGTACACGGCGGTTGGGGTCGTCTCCTTCGTCGCGTTCACGGGCATGTTCTGGGTCTTGTGGGCCTGGGCGTCGCCGGCTCTCGACGCGCCCTGGCGGCTCCCCGTCGCGATCGCCGGCGGGGTCGCGTGGATCGCATCCAGCATCTTCCTGCTCCTCGACTACCGACCGAGCGTGCACGCCGCCCGTGACGGCGAACGGCACCCGCGGTCGCCGCTCAACATGACCGGGTTCGCGTTCGCCGCACTGGGCGCGCTGCTGCTCGGAGTCGGCACGTCGTCGGTACTGGCCGCGGTCGGGGTTCTCGGGTTCGTGCTGGCTGTCCGGCCGTGGACACCCGGCGTGCGGTGGCGGGTCGTCGTCGGGGCGACGGTGCTCGTGACCGCGCTCGTCTTCGTGGAGGCGTCGAGCTTCACAAGGCAGGGCATCCCCTCCAGCGCGTTCTCGGCACCCGCGTTCTTCATCGTGATGCTGCCCACCATGACCGCCTTCTCCCTCTGGTGGTGGGAGATCGTCCTCGAACTCGACCGGGC
This sequence comes from Pseudoclavibacter sp. RFBG4, assembly GCF_002931515.1. Lineage (NCBI taxonomy): Bacteria > Bacillati > Actinomycetota > Actinomycetes > Micrococcales > Microbacteriaceae > Pseudoclavibacter > Pseudoclavibacter sp. RFBG4. The sequence goes on from NZ_PSYC01000001.1 coordinate 9,927, forward strand.
CCGCGCCGCCGAGAGCCAGCTCGCCGCGACCCGCGAGCGCCTTCGCCTCGCCAACGACGTCCACGACCTCCAGGGCCACCACCTGCAGGTGATCGCGCTGCAACTGGAGCTCGCCGAGCGGCTCCTCACGAAGGACCCGGCGGCGGCTGCAGAGCAGATCCGCGCCGCCCAGGGCGCCGTCGACGAGGCGCGCGCCGGCACCCGGGCGCTCGCGACGAGCTTCCGAGGCGTGCCCCTGCCGGACGAACTCGAGAACGCGGCCGACCTGCTGCGCGCCGCCGGCCACGACGTGCGGATGCACGTGGGACCGGGCACCGCATCCGCCCCAGCCGCCGTGCTCGGGCCGATCGTGCGCGAGAGCGTCACCAACGTGCTCAAGCACGGCGACGGCGCCCGCGCGCGGATCGAGCTCAGCCGTGACGGCGACACGTGGCTCTACCGGATGGTGAACGACGCCGCCGATCGCAGTGACAGCAGCGGGGTCGGGGCCGGGGCCGGTACTCATTCCGGGGCTCGCGCCGGTGCCGACGTCGCCTGGGGCAGCGGCCTCTCGGGCATGGGCGAGCGCCTCGAGTCGAGCGGCGGTGAAGTCGAAGCCTGGAACGACGGCACGAGCTTCACGGTGCAGGTGCGACTGCCCATCGCCGACCAGCAGGCTGCGGCGAGCGCGGAGGGACACGCATGATCCGGGTCCTGCTCGCCGACGACGAGGACATGATCCGCACGGCGCTCGCCTCGCTCCTGCGCCTCGAGGACGACCTCGAGGTGATCGCCGAGTGCAGCACCGGCACGGCCGCCGTCGAGGAGGCCCTGCGCCTCAAGCCCGACATCTGCCTGCTCGACCTCGAGATGCCCGGCCTCGACGGTGTCGAAGTCGCCGAGCGCCTGCAGGGGCTATCCGAGGTGCGGTGCATCGTCGTCACGAGGCACGCGAGGCCCGGGGTGCTGCGTCGGGCGCTCTCCGCGGGGGTGGAGGGGTTCATCCCGAAGTCCCGCCGCGCCGAGGAGGTGGCCGACATCATCCGCCGCGTCGCCGCTGGCCGACGCTACGTCGACCCGGAGATCGCCGCGGATGCGCTCGCCGACGAACGCAGCCCCCTCACCGACCGAGAGCTCGACGTGCTGCGTGCCGGGCAGCGGGGCGAGACGATCGCGGAGATCGCCCGCACCCTGCACCTCTCCCCCGGTACCGTCCGCAACCACGTGTCGTCGGCGCTCGGCAAGCTCGCCGTGTCGACACGGCAGCAGGCGACCGTCGTGGCCCGCGAGCGCGGCTGGATCTAGCGCGGCGGTTGCAGGCTGGCCTGGCCTGGTGCCTGACATGACCTGGCCTGGCCGCCCCCACCACCCCCCACGTCCAGTTTCGGGATGGAAACATCACTTCGTTGCAGGAACCTTCCCCGAACGAAGTGACTTCCCCATCCCGAAACTCACAGCACCGTCGGACACCCACCCGAACCAATCCACTCGCCAGCCCGACAAAACCCACGGGCCTAAAGACACCCACGTCCAGTTTCGGGATGGAAACATCACTTCGTTGCAGGAACCTTCCCCGAACGAAGTGACTTCCCCAACCCGAAACTCACAGCACCGTCGGACACCCACCCGAACCAATCCACTCGCCAGCCCGACAAAACCCACGGGCCTAAGGACACCCACGTCCAGTTTCGGGATGGAAACATCACTTCGTTGCAGGAACCTTCCCCGAACGAAGTGACTTCCCCAACCCGAAACTCACAGCACCGTCGGACACCCACCCGAACCAATCCACTCGCCAGCCCGACGAAACCCACGGGCCTAAGGACACCCACGTCCAGTTTCGGGATGGAAACATCACTTCGTTGCAGGAACCTTCCCCGAACGAAGTGACTTCCCCATCCCGAGTTGGCGGGCGACGAATGGGCAGACGGGCAGACGGACGGGTTGCGGGGCGAAAGGCAGGACAGACCGGCAGGCCGGGCAGGCAGACCGACGAACCCACAGGCCGGGCAGGCAGACCGACGAACCCACAGGCCGGGCAGGCGGGCGGCAGGCAGGGCAGGCAGACCGGCGAACCCACTGGCCGCCGCCGCGCGTCAGCGGGCGGCCACGCCGATGGCTGGCTGGACGCGGCTCGCGATTCGCATGGGCGCGAGCGCAGCGAGCACCGACGCGGCGATCACGCCTGCCCCGAGGCCCGCAAGCGCCCCGAAGGGCGGCACCCCGCCTGCCATGCCGAGGACGTGCAGGGCGAGCAGCCCGTACCCGCCGCCAACGGCAACGCCGATCGCCGCGCCGATCGTAGCGGCGAGCGCTGCCTCGGCCGCGACGGAGCGGCGAGTCCCTGCGCGGTTGACGCCCAGGGCGCGCAGCAGCGCGATCTCTTGTCGCCGCTCGGCGACCGAGAGCGCAAGCGTGACGGAGACCCCGATCATCGCGACGAGCAGCGTCACCCCGATCATTGCCGCGCCGATGAGCTGGCCGATGAGGATCGTCTGCTCGATCCCCGCCTGCACGTCGGCGGCCCAGTAGACGGGGATGCCAGCGTCCAGGCGGTCGAGCACGGCTGATCGGAGCGCCTCGGGCGCCACCCCCGGGGCCGGGTCGATGAGGATGTCCGGGTCGCCGAGGCGAGCCTCCACGGATGGGTCAGCGGAGAGGCGGTCGACGACCGCTCCTGGGTCATCCACGAGGTCGACGGGGATGATGGCCGCTGTGGGGAAGTTGCGGGCGACGCTGGCCTCAGCGTCGGCGGTCGCGCCGGCGACGCCGACGGTGAGCGCCGCTGTGAGGCCGACACCCAGCGTCAGCACGGTGGTCATGGCGGCGGTGCGGCGGGACGCACGACGCGCGTTGGACATCGTCAGCCGGAGGGCGACTGACCGGGATGCGAGGGGCCGCAACAGTAGGGCCGACCAGCGGATGAGGAGGGGCCCGACAGCGACGAGTGCCGCGAAGACGAGCGTGCCGCTCAGCGCGGCGAGCGCGAGACCGAGGAACTCGTCGGTGGGCGCGACGGCCACCCCCGCGACCGCGGCGGCGGCTGCGAAAGCGGTCGCTGTGACCGCGGTCAAACCGCGGGTCCCTCCGCGCAGCGGACGCGCATCCGACGAGCGCGCCTCCCCGAGCGCGGTGACCGGCGGGGTCCTGCCCGCTGCCCGTGCAGCCGGGAGTGCGGCGACGATGGAGGAGGCCGCGGCAAGGACGAGGCAGGCGATGAGACCCGCAGGCGCGGCGTCGAACGGTGCAGTGATCAGCCCGGCCCCTCTCGCTGCCGCGACGAGCACCGCTGCGACCGCGAGCCCAACTGCGACGCCCGCTGCTCCGCCGACGAGTCCGATGAACGCCGCCTCGACGAGCACCGAGCGGCGGACCTGAGCCCGGGACGCCCCGACGCAGCGCAGCAGCGCGAGCTCGGCGGCTCGCCGGGCCAGCAGGATGCGGAAGGTCGAGCTCACGATCACGACGGCGGACAGCACGGCCAGGCCGACGAACACCGTGAGCGCGCCGAAGACGCCCACGAGCGTGTCGGTGACCGAGCGCGCCTCCTCCGCGCGCCGCTCCTCGCCGCCCACGACAGTGCTCTGGCCCGCCACCGCGCCCATTACGTCGAGGTCGGGCTCGCCCGTCACGAAGATCTGCATGGGGGTCATGGCGTCGCCGATCGCGACTGCGTCCTGCTCCCGGATGAGGGCGACATCCTGACCGAACTCGTGCACCTGCCCGATGCCGGCGACCGTGAGCTCATGGCCGCCCGCCACGAACACGTCGCCGACGGAGGCGCCGGAGCGTTCGGCCGTGCTCGCGCCGATGACGATCTCGCCGACCTCCGGCGGGGCGCCGGCAGTCAGCGCGCCGATGCCGCTCAGCGGGCCGGTGCCGGGGTCACTCGTCAGCTTCCAGACGGTGGTGGAGCCGCCGAGCTGCACTTCGACGTCGCCGAGGTACTCGACGGCGACCTCGTCCACGCCGGGGAGCGTACGCGCGCGCTCGGCGATCTCCGTGACCGCCTCCGTCGCGAGTTCCGCGTGTGGGAGGACTACTGCATCCGCCGCCGCCGGCGTGCTCATGCCGAAGGCCACGAGTGCGGTCCGCGCGTTGAGCGCGATCAGCAATGACGCCGCCGCGAAGGCGGCCGCCGCGACGATCGCGATGCCGATGAGGACCGCCTGGCCCGGCCGCCGGAGCACGCTCCTGGCGGCCGCGCGGATGACGATCATCCGGAAACCCCCGCACCGGCCGCGAGCGCGGCGACGTTCTCGAGCACCCGACCGCGGGTCGGCGAGGGCAGCGTGCCGGCCGCCCTCCCGTCCTTGAGCAGCACGACCTCGTCGGTGACGGCGGCGGCCACCGGGTCGTGGGTGACCATCACGACGGTCTGCCCGTACTCGTCGACACACGCGCGCAAGAGCGCGAGCAGGGAGCGGCCCGATTCGCTGTCGAGGGCACCGGTCGGCTCGTCGGCGACGATGAGGTCGGGGCGTCCGAGCAGGGCCCTCGCAACGGCGACCCGCTGGCGCTGACCTCCCGAGAGCTGTGCAGGCAGGTGCCGGAGTCGGTCGGAGATGCCGAGCCGCTCGACGAGCTCAGCCCGCCAGCCACGCTCGGGGCGACGCCTGGCGAGCGACGCTCCGAGATCGATGTTCTCGCCCGCGGTGAGATGCGGGAGCAGGTTGCCGTCTTGGAACACGAACCCGATCCGGTCTCGGCGTGCTGCCGTCAGGGCTGCGTCGTCGAGTCGCCCGAGGTCGGTATCGCCGAGCAGGATACGGCCGGAGGTCGGCTGGTCGAGCCCCGCGAGGCAGTGCAGCAGGGTCGACTTGCCTGAACCGGAGGCACCCATGATGGCCGTGAACCGCCTCGCGGGCAGGTCGAGGCTGAGCCCGTCGAGGGCGCGCACACGGTTGCCAGCGGCGCCGTATTCGCGTACGACGTCGATTGCTTGAGCGGCCAGCGGGACCGGCTGCACGGAGGGCTGGGAGCGGACAGCGCCGAGGTCTTGAGTCATGCATCAACCCTCCGATGCATGGGTGCCTGCCCGCCTCGACCGAGGGGACGGTCATGTCCGGCTCGCTCGTCCCTTCGAACGATTTGCTGGTGAGACGCAGTTGAGCTCAAGCCGGTTCCGCGAGGATGGATGTGTGACGACAAGCAGCGACGGCGGACGAGGGCGGCTCGGCTCCCTCCCAGTCCGCCTCAAGGCGGCGCCGAAGGTCGCCGAGCTCGTGGCGCTCGTGTTCCTGCTCGTGGTCGATTTCGAGCTCGCCGCCCGGTCCGCGGTCGTCCCGGAGTCCGGTGCCGCCGAGGCCCTCATCGCTGGCGCCATGACGACCGCGTTCGTTGCTCTCGTCGTGGCTGCGCTCGTGGTCGCCCGAGGCCGGTTGCCCGTCACTCTCACCGTGCTGTCCGCGTTCACGGTTTCGCTCCTCGCATCCGGTATTGCCGCATCCGTCGGCTTCCCCTGGTTCTCGCTGACCGAGTCGGCAGCCCTCGCCGCGCTCACGGTGTTCGGCGTGCGAGCCGCTTCTCTCCGAGGCGCGATCGCCGTCGGCGGCGGCTCGCTTGTGGTCGCGCTTGCCCTCACGCTTCTCCGCATCGGCGTCGACGAGACCGCGATCCTGCTCGCCATCCTCGTCTGGGGGTGCGCCGTGATCGGCGGTGTCGCAGCTCGATTCGTGCGCCTCCGCCGTGAATCCGCATTGGAGGCCGCCCGCCGAACCGAGCGCTTGGAGCTGGCGCGTGAGCTCCACGACGTGGTCGCGCACCAGGTCACCGGCATCGTCGTGCAGGCCCAGGCGGCACTCGCTGTCGCCCGCGACGACCCTGAGCGCACCGCCGAGGCTTTGACCGCCATCGAGGCGGCCGGCACTGAGGCGCTCACCGGCATGCGGCGCATGGTCGGCGCGATCCGCGACGAGCACAGCGACGGGAAACCCGCATCCCTAAGCGTCGGATACGGTCTGGCTGACATCCCGACGCTGGTCGAACGGTTCGACCCAGCCCGCGAGCGCACGACCCTGCACCTCGAGGACGCGGATGCGCCCCTACCGCCGGGCGTCGGCGAATCCGCGTACCGCGTGGTCAGGGAGGCGCTCACGAATGCCCGCAAGCACGCGCCTGCGGGCACCACCGCGGTGTCGGTGCGGGTGATCGACGCCGAGCTGGTGCTCGAGATCGAGAACGACGGGGTGCCCGCCGGTGCTCGCGAGGACGCCACGGCCGGGTTCGGACTCACGGGCATGACCGAGCGGGTCACCGCCCTCGGCGGGGTGATGCGCGCCGGCGCGGGCACCTCGGACACGTGGACCGTCGCGGTCTCCCTCCCCCTGGAGACGCAGCGATGATCACCGTCGTGCTCGCCGATGACCAGGAGATGGTGCGCGCCGGATTCCGCATGATCCTCGAAGCCGAGGGAGACATCCGCGTGGTGGGCGTCGCCGGCTCCGGCGACGAGGCGGTCACCGCGACAACGAAGACGAACCCGGATGTCGTGCTCATGGACATCCGAATGCCCGGCATGAACGGGCTCGACGCCACACGGATCATCACCGCTCGGCCTGACGCGCCGCGGGTCGTCATCGTGACCACGTTCGACAGCGACGAGTACCTGCGTTCGGCGCTGCAGGCGGGTGCATCCGGTTTCATGCTCAAGGATGCAGGACCGCGGCTGCTCGTCGAGGCGGTTCGCGCCGCCGCCGACGGGGACGCGCTGGTCTCGCCCTCGATCACGGTGCGGCTGCTGGGCGAACTCGCCGGCACCGCCGCGAGAAGAACTCCGACCAGCGTCGAGCACGAGCTCTCCGAACGGGAGGTGGAGATCGCGGCCGCCATCGCGCGCGGTGGCACCAATGAGGAGATCGCCGCCGACCTCTTCGTCTCCGTCTCGACCGTGAAGACGCACGCGCGCAACATCAGCGTGAAGCTCGGTGCCCGCAACCGCGTCGAGATCGCGGCATGGGCGTGGCGGATGGGCGTCGTCAGGTGAGCGAGCGATGACGGAGGCGGGAGCCGTTGCGTGCGACTCCCGCCTCCGTCGTCGTCCAGGCGAGCTCAGCTCTGGTGGTGGCGACGGCGCGTCAAGCCGTAGGCCCCGAGCCCGAGCAGCAGGGCGCCGAACCCGGCGATCCAGCCGAAGGTCGCCGTGCCGTCGAAGCCCGTGTTGGCGAGCGCGTCAGGGGTGTGGGATCCGCCCGTTCCGCCCGCCGACGGGGTCGTGCTCGTCGACCCAGGGCCGGCAGTCGAGGTCGGCGACGCGGTGGCCGTCGGTGTCTCGCCGCTCGTGGAGGTCGGCGAGGTGGTCGGGGCCGCTGTCGGCGTTGCGGTCGCCGTCGGAGTGGCCGTCGGTGGCGGCGTGGACGCGCTCGGCACGATCTCGATGGCGTCCCAGCCGATCACGGCGTCGGTGGCGTCGGAGACCGCGATGGTCCGGGCTCCGGGCTCCAGCTCGGCCGGCAGTGTCACGGTGATGCTCCCGGCGTCGTCGACAAGCACCGAGCCGAGCAGGAGCGGCTCCGGGGTCTGCAGCCAGACGTTGACCGTCGCGCCCGCGTAGTCGGCGCCCACGCCGAGGGCGACCGTTCCGCCGACCTCGGCGGATGCCGGCACGGAGATGCCGCCGCGGAGTTCTTCCGCGAGATCCTCAGCACCGATGGGCGCGGGCGCTGGCGTGGGAGTCGGCGTCGGCGTCGGCGTCGGGATGGGGGTGGCCGTGGCAGTCGGGGTCGCCGTCGCAGTCGGGGTGGCTGTCGGCGTTGGAGTCGGCGTGGGCGTCGCCGTGGGCGTTGCCGTGGCGGTCGCCGTCGCAGTTGGGGTCGCCGTGGCAGTCGGGGTCGCCGTCGCAGTCGGGGTGGCTGTCGGCGTTGGAGTCGGCGTGGGCGTCGCCGTGGGCGTTGCCGTGGCGGTCGCCGTCGCGGTGGGCTCTGGGGTCACGCCGCCGATCGCTGCGGTCCACTCGAAGGGAGAGGCGACACAGGGCAGGACGGGCAGGTCCATCTGCGCCAGTCCTTCGCCCGTGAAGGTGCCATCCGCATCCAGTACCCCGGAGAGCTCGTAGGTGGTGGTGCCGCTGCCGCCGCTCAGCTCCCATTCGACCTCGAACGGCACGCCGACCTCGACATCCACGGGCGGGTTGTCGCCGGGCCACACGATGAAGATCGTCTGCGGGAACATCCCGAAGATCGAGCAGGTGCTGGTGGTCGAGAAGCCGGTGAGCGTGCCATCGCCATCGATGGCGAACTCGACGTCGCGACCGCTGTCGGTGGTACCCGAGTAGCTTCCGGCGGTGGCTGGTGCCGCCGAGGCTGGGAGTGCCGCTGCCGCAGCGAGGAACCCGCCGAGTGCGAGCGAGGCTCCCGTGAGCAGGGCCGCGCGCCGCCGCGTCCGTCGTCGTGTGGTCATAGGGGAGGTCACCTTTCGTCGAGCAGCAGCATCGGCCGCGTCTTCTTGCCCAGGGCGCGGCCACACCAGCCTCGCGGGATGCCATCTGGCGCGGCAAGGGCGCGCCCCGACCCCGTACGAACCCGTACGGGTCGACGCGTGATGCCCCTCGGACGCCCGGCCCGGCCCGCGGATGCGACCATCCCCCTCTCTGCTACCTTCATCGGCATGAGCGCGCCGGTCTCGACCCTCGACGATCCCGACCTCCCTCCCGCGACGTTCGACGAGCTCGTCGGACGTCTTCGGCGGTTGCGCCAGCGCTCCGGTGCTCCGTCGTTCTCGGAGCTCACGGAGCGTGTTCGCGACGTTCGAATCGGCCGTGGGGCCCACGCGCGGGAGTCAGCGGTCGGCCGCATGACGGTCTACGACTGCTTCAGGCTCGGTCGCCGTCGCCTCGATGTGCCCCTGGTGCTCGACATCGTGCGGGCGCTCGGCGTCGACGATCGCGGCGCACAGCTGTGGTCCGACTGGTGCGGCCGCGTGCTGAGCGGCGGCACGGCACTTCGGGTTGCGAGGCTCGGCCTCGACGAGTCCACCAGCCCCGCGACGCCCCTGGTCGGGCGGGCGGATGAGCTTCGAATGCTGACGGCGAGCGAGGGGCCCGCGGTCATCACGGGGATGCCGGGCGTCGGCAAGACGCAGCTCGCGGTCCAGGCGCTTCACTCCCTGCTGGACACGGGCGCGATCAGCGACGTCGTGGTCGTCAACGTGCGCGAGCAGCTGAGCCAGGGTGGGGCCGCGGATGCTCGTTCGCTCGCAGACGCGCTGGCTCGCGCGCTCGACGTGCCCGCGGAGGCCCGCGACACCGAGGCGTCGGTGATCGCCGCAGTCGCCGACGCCGCAGCCGCGCGCCGGATCGGGGCCTTCGTCGATGACGTCAGCGAGCTCGCTCCCCTTGAGCCGCTCATCCGTGCGCTGCGGACCCCCACCATCGTCGTATCTCGGAACGAGGCCGAGCGAGCGCCGTGGCTGCGGCTCGTTGAGCTCACCCCCTGGAGCGACGAGGAGACCGGCGCCTTCCTGCGCGCCAGCATCGGGACGGACCGCGCCGACTCGGAGCCGGAAGCGCTGCAGGGTCTCGCCGCCGCGACCGGCGGATTGCCGCTGGCCGCACGCCTCCTGTGCACGCGCATCCTGCAGCGACCGCACTGGCGGCTCGCTGACCACCTCGACGAGCTCGACGAGCGCGAAACCGCGCCGGATGGGCCGCTGCGCGCGTCGATCGAGCTGAGCTACGCGGCGCTCGACGCGCAGGTCCAGCGCACGCTGCGTCTCCTCGCATCGATTCCCAGCGATGGCCTCGACACTGCGGCCGTCGGGGTCGTGGCGGATGCACGTGACCAGCTGCGCGCATCCACGGGCCCTTCGACACTCGCGCAGGCGTCGGCCCTTGATGCCCTCCAGGAGGCGCAGCTCGTGCAGCGCTCGACCGGGGCGACGCTGCTGCACCCGGTTGTCCGATCGTTCGCGCTGTCGCGCAGCCTCGAGGAGGATGCCCCGGTGGAGCGCAGGGCCGCACTCGACCGGGTGCTGGATCTCTACCTCCGGCGCGGCTGGGCTGCGCTCGAGATCAGCTACCCCGACGCGTCCGAGCGAGCACGTTCGAGCACACGACAGGCCGTTGATTCGGAGCGTTCGGAGGGGAACCGCGGGCTCAAGACACAACTCGGCGACGGCGACGCGGCGGAGTTCTGGCGGAGCCAGCTGCCGGTGCTCATCGAGCTGTCCGCGGCGGTCGCGGACAGACGGCCCGAGGTGCCGGTCGAGGTCAGCGAGCTCGCCGCGCACCACCTCGACGTGGACGGCCGGCACCGCACCGCCGAACAGGTGCACCGTGAGGCCCTCCGTCGTGCGGAGGCCCGCGCCAACCCGGAAGCCATGGCGGTGGCAGCGCACCGCGTCGGCCAGTCGATGGTGCGGATGGGCAGCCCGTATGCGCGTGCCGAGCTCCTGCGTGCACAGCAGCTCGCGGAACACGTCGGCAACGACGAGCTTGTGCTCAAGGCCTCGAACACCCTGGCCATCCTCGCCGCACAGGGCGGTGACCTCCACGAGGCGGCCTTACGGTTCGAGCAGGCCGTCGCCGCCGCCGAGCACGGCGGGCTCGATCACTTCGCGGCGTCGCTCAACGACAACCTCGGGATCGTGCTGCGGCGCCTGGGCGACCTCGAGGGCGCCAGAGCGCGGCATGGAGCAGCCCACCGAATCGCCCTCACCCGGGGCGACGTGGTCGCAGCTGGTGTGGCCCTCGTCAACCTCAGCGACGTCGAGGTGGAGCTCGGCGACTTCTCGAGCGCGGCGAACTCCGCGCGCGACGCCGTCCGCCTGACCGAGCACCAGGCAGGCCTGCCGCACGCGTACGCACTCACGAACCTCGCGCTCGCGCTTGCCGGCCTCGGTGACCGTGACGCAGCGGCGGCACAGCACGGGGCCGCGCTCTCGCTTGCCGAGGCCATGGGCAACTCGTCGCTGGTCGCCTCGGTGAGGAACAACCTAGGTGAGCTGCACCTGCAGTCCGGCCGGGTGGCGGATGCGGCCGGGCACCATGCGCTCGCCCTCGAGGTTGCCGAGGGTTCCGCCAACGCGCACGAACGCGCCAGGGCGCTGCTCGGACTCGCGGAAGCCGAGCTCCGCGCGGGGGTGCCGGAGGTGGCGCGACAGCACCTCGAATCCCTGCTGGCAGGCAGCGACTCCAGCACGCCAGACGTGGCGACGCCGCAGCTTGAGCGTGCTCGCGCGCTGCTCGCCGAGCTCGACTCCGTCTGAGACCCGCCGCGCGCATCCGGCCCGCCGCGCGCCTGATTCCCGGGCTGCGCCGCGCGCGCCCCGACCGGGACACCCAAACCTCGGGCTGGCGAACTCACTTCGTTGCGCGAACATTCCCCGAACGAAGTGACCTTTCCAGCCCGAGACCAGGCGGGCGCGCGGGTGCGCGGGTGCGCAGGCGGGCAGGCGGGCAGGCGCGCCGGACCTCGCATCCAGTCCCCGAGCTGCGCCTCGCTCTTCACGAGCCGCAGCGCGCATCCCGACCTCGTCACTTGAACCTCGGGCTGGCGAACTCACTTCGTTGCGCGAACATTCCCCGAACGAAGTGACCTTTCCAGCCCGAGACCAGGCGTACGACCCGGCGTTCGGGCTGGCTGGCGGCGGCGAGGCAGGGCGGTGGTCAGGCAGGCGGCGGGTCTGGGGCGCCGGCCGGAGACGTCGTCAGCCGGCGGTGAGCCGGTCGAGCACGTGGCGCAGCAGCGGCCACTCCGCGGTGCCGCGGAGGTACGCGGCGGATGCGCGCAGCATGGGCGGGTCCTGCATCCGCACGATCCGCACGTTGTCGCGCTGCTGCCTCGTGAGGGGCAGCATCCCGACCCCGAACTCAGCGGCGATGAGGTCTTCGACGAGGGCCAGGTCGTCGGACTGGTGGGTGACATTCGGCTCGTAGTCGGCGAGCGATGCGAGCACGCCGATCGCGATCTCGTCGGCGTTGTTCCTGGAGTTGCCGATCCACTCCTGGTCGCGCAGCGCGAGCATGAGCTCGCGGTTCGGCAGCGGCACCAGCCCGCGGCCCGGGAGCGCGTCGGCGTGGCGGTCCGCCATGCCGATGCCCCACTCCCCCTGCCAGAGACGCACGCTCTCGTACCCGGCGGGGATGCGCAGCGGCGCGAGCGTGTAGTCGTAGACGAGTGCCAGGTCGATTCGGCCGGCATCCACGAGCGCCAGCGCTTCGTCGGGTTCCTGTTCCTCGAGGACGAGGCGCACCCCCGGGTGCGAGGCGGCGAGTTCGCGCATGATCGGGAACAGGGCTCGGGCCGCCGTGGCGAAGCCGGCAACGCGCAGGGTGCCTTGCGGCTCACCGTCGGGGTCGAAGTCGCGCTTCGCTTCATCCAGGCTCGCCAGTATTCCGGATGCGCGCGTCGCGAGCCGAGCACCCGCGGCGGTCAGCCGCACCCCGCGTCCGATTCGCTCGAGGAGTCGCGCACCCAGCTCCTGCTGCAGGAGTGCGAGCTGCTGCGACACGACGGACGTCGTGGTTCGGTGCAGCTCGGCGACCGCACGCATGGAGCCGAGCCGGTCGAGGTCGACGAGGTACTCGAGGCGTCGTGTCTCCATGGGCCCTCCAGCCGCTGATCCTGGTCGCGGACGTCACCGTCCACGCCACCATTGTGCGTGTTTCGCGAACGATGTGTTCGCTCATCTCGCGTGGACACGGACACCGACGAGCGACATCCTGAATCCATGACCACGTCCAAGCTCGCGGCAGCTCCGCGGGGAACTGCACGTTCCGGCACGCTCATGACCATCTCGGCGATGCTCTTCGTGCAACTCGGGCTCGCGATCAGCACGGGCCTTTTCGAGCAGCTCGGTCCGCTTGGCACCGGCTGGATCCGCCTCGTGTTCGCGGCAGCGCTCGTGCTGGTCATCGTGCGCCCACGCCGTTCGTGGTTCACGCGCAGCAGCTTCCTGGCATGCGTTGTGCTCGGCGCGGCGACCTCGGGAATGACACTGCTCTTCACGCTCGCGATCGACCGCATCCCCCTCGGCACTGCCGCGGCCCTCGAGTTCCTGGGTCCGCTCGCCGTCGCCGTGCTGCGCAGCCGCGGCCGGGCGCTGCTCTGGCCGCTGATCGCCGCCGTCGGGGTCGTGCTGCTCACGGAGCCGTGGACGGGGAACATCGACCCGCTCGGCGTGCTGTACGCGCTCGCCGCCGCCGCCTGCTGGGCCGTCTACATCCTCTGCACGCAGCGGGTGGGTGACGAGCTGAGCGGTGTGCGCGGCCTGGCCGTGTCGATTCCGGTCGCCGCCGTCATCGCGAGCCTCATCGCGGCTCCGAGCACGATCCCGCTGCTCACCTGGGAGGCCGCGCTCGCCGGCCTGGGCCTGGCCGTGCTCCTCCCGACCGTGCCGTTCATGCTCGAGATCCAGGCGCTGCGCCGCATCACCGCGGCCGCGTATGGAACCCTCACGAGTCTCGAGCCCGCCGTCGCACTGGTCATCGGCCTGCTGCTTCTGCACCAGGTGCCGGGCATCCTGCCGGTTGTGGGTCTCGCGCTGGTCATCGTGGCGGGCATCGGCGTCGAGCGCTCGGCGGGACGCGCGGCTCCGCCGAGCGCCCCGACGCACGATGATCCCGGGTCAGGCGCCCGTGAGGCGACCCTTGAGCGCGGCGAGCTCCGCACCGGTGAGCCCGCCTGACTGCAGGTACGCGGCCGAGCCGCCGCGGGCATCCACCCATTCGAGGGCACGCTCGATGGCCGAGGCCGGGGTGGCAGCGACGAGGTCCTTGATCTCGTCGGTGAGCGGCAGGCCGTACTGCGCGACCATGCCGTACATGCGCTCAGCCCACTCGCCCGCGAGGTGCTCACCGGACGACGTGTAGTCGGCGACGATCGCCGATCGCTCGACGCCGACCGCGTCGAGCAGCAGCGCCGAGCCCACTCCGGTGCGGTCCTTGCCTGCGGTGCAATGCACGAGCACCGCTGTCGGCGGGGCGGTCGTCGCGTTGGCGACCAGGCGTGCGAGCTCAGCGAACGATGTGGCCCCGTGCTCGAGCATGCCGACGTAGAGCTCGCCGAGCGACGGGATCTGCGCGAGCACCGCATCGAGAGCCTTCGCCTGCTCGGCCGGGTCTCCACCGCCCGCTGCCGACTGCAGCCCCTGCTGGACAAGACCGGACACGGCCCCCTCGAGCAGGGGCAGCTCAGCAACACGGAACGGGCGACTCACGGGGAGGCGGTCCGGCGCCATCTGCCGCTCGGAGGGGGTGCGGAAGTCGACGATGACACCGATATCGCTCGCGGCGAGCTCCTCGAGGCCGGTCTGGGTGAGGGAGCTCAGCGCATCTGACCTGTAGAAGACGCCGGGCGTCGTCGTGCCGCCGGCCGCCAGCGGCATGCCGCCGGTGTCTCGGAAGTTGAAGGTGCCCTGGAGTGATGTCGCCGTCGTCATGCGACCAGCCTAGGACGGGGCTCCGACATTCCGTCGGTCGCGTGTGGGGCCCGCTGTGAGACTCGCGTGCCGACACCGATGAGCACCCCGAGAGACGAGGAGCTGCCATGGGCTGAACCCACCGAGCAGCGAGCGCCAGCTCACTCCGCCGCGGGAAGGATCGCCTTCTGCGGGGACACCGCGGCGTCCGGGGCCGCGGCCAGGGCGCTGCGCATGCGCCTCGCCGTGCCGAACCCTGCGCCCCTGGCGGCCGCATCCTGATTCACACCTTCGAGCAGCAGACGCTGTGCGAGGCGCACGCGCGCCCTCCTGAGGTAGGCCGACGCGGTGTCACCCGTCGCGGCGAACGCCCGATACAGGTGCGCCCGGGATGCGCCGAGGGCGGCGGCCATCGAGTTCACCGTAGTCGCCTCGTCTGACGCGAATCGGGAGACGTACTTGACGGCCTCGCTGTAGACGTGGGCGAGGTCGGTGCTCGCCGTGCTGAGCGTGCGGAGCTCGGTTTGCGTTGCCAGCGCCCAGACCAGCGCCTCGACGCCCAGCCCGACGCGGGTGAAGGCGGGGTCCTCAGCGCGGAGCCCACCACTGAGGATGGATGCGGAGGCGTCGACGAGCACCTGCAGGTAGGCATCCGACGCCGAGGTCGTTCCGACGTAGTTCTCCGTGAAGGATTGGGGGCGGGGGAAGATCACCAGAAGGCTGCTGACCGGGCCATTCGACGTCTTGCTGACGAGGTCCTCCGGGTTGGCGAACAGCACGCTGCCGGGGGTGAGCGTCTCCAGCGTTCCGGCGATGTCGACTACGACCTCTCCTTCCAGGCAGGCGAGGAGCAGTCTGGCAGCGCCCCCGGCGAAGGCGCTCGGGACTTCGTATCGGAAGGTCGCTGCCGTGTGGCGGTAGCGGCTGAGGGCGAAGGTGTCGTTCTTGAGCACATCGCCGACGACCCTGAAGTCCTGACCGTCCGACTGGAGATGCCATCCCCAGCCCCGCACGGTCTCAACAGCCTCCGGCCCCACCTCGTCGACAGTGAGAGAGATCACCCGGGGGAGTTCCGTCCGCGTCGGCCACTGGCCGTCGCCCGACTCCCTCACGGCAACCTCGGTGTCTGCCTGACTCGTGTGCTCCTGCACCTCACCCACTCCAATCGCTCGATGTCTTCGGGAGAACGCGCTGACAGCGCGTTCCCTGGTGAGACGACACGAGCGCGGTGTTCGTCACACATTCCATTCTGTCGGATGGGTTGGAGAACGGGGTTGCGCGTCTCACCGGATGAAAACACCCGGGCAAGGGGGCTGGAATGCAGCAAACTGCGCGTCACTCGACGACTTCGACTCCACCAGAATCATTTCCGTCGGTGAGCTGAATCAAAGTCGTCCGTGAGTCGATTCAGGATTCATACTCGTAAGAAAACCCAGATCAAGAGCAGTATCAGTCGCGAGTTGGACCGTACAGCGAGGAGGAACTCTCGGCTACCGCCGCGTACGCCGTGCATATGCTCACCGGGCAGATACGAGTTCACTTCGCTAGGTACACGCAATGTGAAATACCACTGGCGCACCACAGCGGACCGCACCTGCGACCCCCTCCCCGACCAAGACCCCCTTCTCACCCCTTCGCCCACGCCATCACGACGCGCGATCGGGCTCCAGATCTTCTTTTCTCACGTATTTCGTGACAAATCATGAAAAGCACACGTCTCACTCGCACGACCCCGCAGCGGGTGCACCCGCACCGCCGGGCATTCACAAGGAGAGCATCATGTCGAACACCACCCCGAACGTCAGCACCTCGTCCAACGACCGCAAGGATCTGCGCCCCGCTCACGCCGCCAACGGCAAGACCACGATCGATGACGGCGTCGTCGCGAAGGTCGCCGGTATCGCGGCCCGCGAAGCACGCGGCGTCTACGACCTCGGTGGCGGCGCGGCTCGCGCGATCGGCGCCATCCGCAATGCCCTGAACGCCAACGACCAGGGTCAGGGCATCAGCGTCGAGGTCGGCGAGAAGCAGGTCGCGGTCGACGTGACCATCGTCGCCGAGTACCCCGTCTCCCTCCAGGACGTCGCCGACGGCGTCCGCGCCGACGTGATCCGCGCCGTCGAGACGATCGTCGGCCTCGAGGTCACCGAAGTCAACGTGACCGTCAACGACGTCCACCTCCCCTCCGAAGACAACGACAAGACGGAAGAAGCGCGAGTCCAGTGAACACCGCATCCCTCACCCGAACCGGCATCCTCATCGGCGCGGTCCTCGCGCTCACCTGGATCATCCTCGGCTTCTGGGCGTTCTTCTTCGTCGCGATCGCGATGATCATCGGCGGCGTCATCGGACGCATCCTCGAAGGCAAGCTCGACGCCAGCGCCATCGTCGACGTCATCCGAGGACGGAACACCTCCTCATGAGCATCGCCGCGACGACACACCACGGCGCGGCGCAGCGAGGCACAACACGACTCACCCCGAAGGCCCTGACTCGTGTCGCGTCAGCTGTCGCCGGTGACGCCCTCGGGGTCGACGCAGGCAGCGTCAGCGTCGACCTCGACGACCACAACGGCAACCTCGCCCTGCGGATCAGCACACCTATTCGTGTGCCCTCCCTCTCTCGCATCCGCTCGCAGGACGCAGCGATCGAACGCAGCGGCGGGCCGATTCTCGATCGAGTCGAAGCCGCGAAGGCCGCGATCCGGGACCGCTTCCAGACGTTGACCGACTCGCACGTCGACCGCGTGATGCTGCGGATCACCGGGCTCGACATCCGAACCGAGGAACGAGTCACATGAGCAACCGCGATTCCCTCTACAAACGGGTCGCTCGGCGCGAGACGCACTCGCCACGTTCGGCGCTCGCGATCGTCCTCGCCGTGCTGCTCATCATCGTCGCGGCCTGGGTCGGCACCGAGGTCGTCCTCGGACTGCTCGCCCTTCCGGCGCTCCTCGTGGCACCGGCTGACATGTTCACCTCCACGCTCGGGGTGCTCGAGCAGCCCGCACAGTACGTCGGCCCCGCCGGCGTGGTCGTGGCCATCATCGGGCTGATCCTGCTCATCGCGGGACTCGCCCCCGGTCGCCGTTCCCGTCACGTCCTGCGGTCGTCGCGGACCGCGACCGTCGCGGACAACGCGGTGATCGCCTCCGCACTGGCCAGGCACGCGGCTCGAGCTGGCCACGTCAGCCCGGACAACGTCACCGTCTCGGTCTCCCACCGCCGCGCCGACGTGCGCCTCACTCCCGCATCCGGGGTGCCGGTCGACGCGGCTTCCATCGAAGCGGCCGTCACCCGGCAGCTCGAGCAGTACGAGCTCACCCCACGCGTCACCGCCAAGGTGCGCGTCGCAGAGAACGGGAAGGTCGGCGCATGAACAGCACGAACCGAGGCCTGAACCGCCTCCTCATCGTCGCCGTCGGCCTGGTCCTGCTCGCGGTCGGAGCAGCTGCGGCACTCGGTGCCTGGCTGCCGGGAGCGAAGGACACCTGGACCCCCATCTCCGAAACCGTCAACACGCAGGTCAGCAGCTGGCTCCAGCAGACACCCTTCCCCGGCACCGACTTCAGCTGGCTGATGATCGCCGTCGTCGCCGCGATCGTGGTGGGCATCATCCTGCCCCTCGCCTTCACGCTGCGCCAGGGCCAGGGGCGCACCGGCACCATCGTCCACGACCGCGCGTCGAAGGCGGGGCCGACTGTCGTGGACGTCAGCGTCGCCAAGGACGCGCTCTCGGACTCGCTCGGCGAACGTGACGAGTTCATCGCGACCAGCGTCTCCGCCTACGAGGTGCGCGGAACCCCGGCGCTGAAAGTCTCGGCGAGCTGTCGGCGAGGGGTCTCCCCGAGGGACGCCGCAGACCTCGTCGAACGCGACCTCCACACCCTCGACGCACTGCTCGGCAGGGAACTGCCGGTGCTCCTCCAACTGAACGGCGGGTTCAGAGCACAGACCCAGAAGCCGACTCGCCTGCAGTAGCCGGACCCCCACCCAACAAGCACGACCCAGCTCCAACCCGAAAGCTCCACCACCATGTTCCTCCGCATCATCACCTTTGCCCTCGGCATCATCACCAAACGACGCAGCGCGAAAAAGCGACAGCAGAAACGCGACGGGAACCGACACTGACCGCCACCCCGCAGATGACCGCACGACGGATTCTGAGGGGCCCGGCCTGGAGCGCACCTGTCGTTGCGGCCGCGGTCGCCCCTACTGCTCCCCCTGAGTACCCCTGTCTCGGCAACTCCACCTCACGCTCGGCGTGGAAGATCGACGCCGGACCGCTCACGGGTGCGTTCGTCGAGGGCTCGGGCACAAACGGCTTCGAGAACTCGACGGGCGTGACCCTGGTCTCCGGGATGGTCGCCGCTGGCACGGCTGCACCTGCGACCTGGAGCGCCAGCTATGCCTTCCCGGTAACCCCTGGCCGCACGTACACCTTCACGTCTCGGGCTTCCGCGACCCGCCGCTCGTCCGACGCGGGGTCGAGCCGCCCCGCGGCGGTCGCCGTGGAAATCGTCGACGGGAGAGGGACGACGATCGAATCCCTTGCGGTGCTCTCCACGGCATCCACCGACCCTGCGTCGGCACAGACGCTCCCGGTCACGCACAGCGCAGACCCGGCGATGACCCCGATCACGTTCGCCCACCACTCCGGAAGCACGGCTGGAATGGTCACACTACGACTGCTCTTCTCGAAGGCGATCGCTCCGGGCGGCCTGACGGCGAACGACGACCTCAGATTCGAGCTCCCCACCGTCACCTGCACGTTCCCGCCCGCCTGAGATGGTCGGTAGGGGGGGCTGACTACTGCCCTTGCTCAGCTTCTTCGACGGCCTTGAGCAGGCGTGCGCGCTCCTTGTCGATCCACTGCTTCCCTGAATACGACTGCCCGAACGTCTCGGCGAAGTCGACCGGGTCGCTGCCCACGATGTCGCGGACGGGCACGTCATCGGCCACGGCGCGCTCCCAGAGGTCGGCGAGGTCAGCGTTCATGCGCACCATCGACTCGCCATCGACGATGCCGCTGGAGTACATGAGGTAGCGCTGGACGGCCTTCGCGACCCCGCCGTAGGGCTCCGGCAGCGCATCCAGCCGGGCCTGTGCCTCCTTGTACTGCTTCTTCTCCTCGAATGAGCCCGTGAGCGATTCGATCCATTTGGCGGCCATGTCAGTTGCCTCTCTCGTTGTCTGTGCTGGTTTCAGCGGATGGTGCGGTGATGGTGCCTCGGAGCTGCTCGAGGCGTTCGACGAGGAAGCCCCACGTGCGCCAGAACTCGGCGAGGTACTCGGTGCCCGCGGCGTTGATCGTGTAGACCTTCCTCGGCGGGCCTTTCTCGGACGGGACCTTCTCGACGTCGACGAAGCCCTTCTGCTCGATGCGCACGAGGAGCGCGTAGACCGTTCCCTCGGCGATGTCGACGAAGCCCTGCTCGCGGAGCCAGCTCGTGATCTCGTACCCGTAGGCGGAGCGCTTCGCGAGGATCGCGAGCACAATGCCCTCGAGCGTGCCCTTGAGCATCTCGGATGCCTACTTCCCCATCGGCCACCTTCTCTACTCAGTAACGATGAATACCGGTATGAAGTAACACCGAGTACCGGTACTTAGCATCAAAGATAAGTGACTATCTGGCAACACTCAGAGCCATCCGGAATGCACAGCTTCGCCGACATTCACCGATGTATCGTCGGGTGTCGTCAGGTATCGCCAATCCGCGCATCCACCCGGTCGACACGATCGCCACCGGATGCTCGGCACTCGAAAGGAATGCACATGGTCGCTCAGCACACCCCAGGCGGACTCGGCTTCGGCCTCCGCGAAGCCGTCGACGAGATCCGCGAGACCTTCGCCTCACGGCCGACCACTGCTCGAGCCGGCCGCGGAGATGTCAGGACCGCCCTCCTCGTCGCGCTCCTCGAGGGCCCACAGCACGGCTACCAGCTGATCCAGGCCATCGAAGCCCGCACGAGTGGCGCTTGGAAGCCGAGCCCCGGCTCGGTCTACCCCACGCTCCAGCTGCTCTCCGACGAGGGCCTCGTCGTGCCCGAGGTCACCGGCGAGCGCAAGGTCTACGCACTCACCGAAGAAGGCCGCGCCGTCGCAGTGGATGCCTCAGCCGGGGAGCTCCCCTGGGAGTCGCCCGCCGCCCGCCGCGCCGAGCGCGCAGCGACCCTCCCGAAGGCCGGCGCTCGCCTCGCCCAGGCCGTCGTCCAGGTGCAGAGCAGCGCCACCCCCGATCAGGCTGAACGGGCCGCAGCGCTGCTCGACGAGACACGGCGCAAGCTGTACTCGATCCTCGCCGAGGACTGAACGTGACCGATGGCCCCGGCCTCACGGAAGAGCTGGCCGCCGAGAGCAGACTGACCGCAGCCGCGGCGCAGGCGCGAGCCGTCACCCGGCCCGGCGCCGTCCGCAGCAGCGATACGAAGCTCTCGGCGGAAGGCCGTGCCAGGTACCGCAGGATCGTGCGGTTCGCGCAGCGTGCGATGGTGCAGATCTGGTGGTTCGAGATCTTCCTGCCGCGCATCCGCCTCGGGAAGCTCGCGGAACGCGGACGGACGGCGCGCATGCAGCGCCTCGCCCGCCGCTTCCACGCCCTTGCGGTCGAACTCGGCGGGCTCATGATCAAGGTGGGCCAGTTCCTGTCGTCGCGCCTCGACGTGCTGCCACCTGAGATCACCGCGGAGCTCGAGGGGCTGCAGGATGAGGTGCCCGCGGTCGCGTTCCCGGCCATCCGCGCACAGGCCGAGGCTGAGCTCGGCATGCCGCTCGGGCAGGCCTACGCGAGCTTCGACGAGACTCCGATCGCCGCCGCCTCCTTCGGGCAGGCGCACCGGGCTGTACTCACCCCCGCGCTCGCCGAAGAAACCGGCTACTCCAACGTCGTCGTGAAGGTGCAGCGGCCCGGCATCGAGGACCTCGTGGAGACCGACCTTCGCGCACTGCGCCGCGTCGGCCAGCTCCTCAAGCGAGTCGAGCTCGTCTCCAAGCGTGCAGACGCCCCCGCCCTCGTCGAGGAATTCGCCGCGACGAGCCTCGAGGAGATCGACTACATCCACGAGGGCACAAGCGCCGAGCGATTCGCCGCCGACTTCGAGACCGACCCCCGTGTGGGGGCCGCCCAGGTCGTGTGGGAGCGCACCGCGTCGCGCATCCTCACCCTCTCCGACGTCACCGCGATCAAGATCACCGATGTGGATGCCCTGCGTGCGGCGGGCATCGACCCTGTCGAGGTCGCCAACGAACTGGCGAGGGCCACGTTCCAGCAGCTGTTCGTCGCCGGGTTCTTCCACGCCGACCCGCATCCCGGCAACATTTTCGTCACCCCCTTGGCCACACCGAGGCTGCCCGCCCCGACGAACGTCGATGCCGAAGGCGGCCCCGAGACGCCCGCGCCTGTCACGTGGGAGCTGACCTACATCGACTTCGGCATGATGGGCGTCATCTCCGACACCCTCCGGGCGAGCCTCCGCCAGCTGATCTTCGCGATCGTCTCTCGCGACGGACCAGGGCTCGTGCGGTCGATGCGCAGCGTCGGCGTGCTCCTCCCTGCCGGTGACACCATCGAGCTCGAGCAGGCGATGACCGAGCTCTTCGGGCGCTTCGGAGGGATGGGCGTCGCCGAGCTGCAACGCGTCGACCCTGCCGAGCTCGGCGACTTCGCCGACCGATTCCGCGACACCATCCGCGAGATGCCGTTCCAGCTGCCCGAGAACTTCCTGCTCATCATCCGAGCGATCTCGCTGGTCTCCGGCGTGACCTCGGCGCTCGACAAGGACTTCAACATGTGGGAGGCGGTCGACCCGTTCGCCCGCACCCTCACCCGCGACGAAGGCGGCAACACGGCGCAGGCCGTCGCCAAGCAGGCGATCTCCGCGCTGACGACCGCAGTCGCCCTCCCCGGTCGACTCGATGCGCTCACCACTCGCCTCGAGGCCGGCCAGCTCAAGGTGCAGACGCCCAGCGTCGACCGGCATATGCGCTCACTCGAGCGGATGCTGCGCGGGGTCGTCTCGGCGATCGTGTTCGCCGCCCTGCTCATCGCCGGTGTGCTCCTGCTGCCGCAGCTCGCCCCACTCGGGATCGTGCTCATGAGCGTCTCGGTCGTGCCGTTGCTGCTCGCCGCAGGAGCGGTCTTCGGTCGGCGTCGGGGCTAGACCGCGAGCTTGCCGCTCTTCGACAGCTCAGGGTCGGTGCACGAGGAGAGGTCGAAGCAGCACGGGCGGCGCTTGCCCGCCTCGAGCTTCGAGAGGCCGACCTCGACGCGACGCAGACGCGTCTGCGGGTTGCGGGTCGCGTTGATCCATCGCACCCACTCCCACCTCGCCATCGGCGTGATGTCGTGCCAGGTGGCGGCAGATTCGGGTGCCTCCTCGAGCGCAGCGGCGAAGTCCTCGGGAACGGCCGGCTCTGGCCAGTCGCCTCGAGGTCGCAGCTCGACCGCCACGACCTCGCCGGCCTCGGCACCCGCACCCAGCGCGGCCGCGGCGTCCAGCCAGTGGCCGCGGAGCCCGTCGGGTTCGATGACGGAGTCGAAGGGTCTTGCCACCTCCGCGCCATCCGGCCGAATCGAACCGGTCACGGCCACCTGACCGCGGGACGGCAGCATCCTGCTCGCGTCGTCCGGGAACCGGACGATGAGCCGCTCGCCCGCCGCGCCGACGACCGGGGCGGCGATGACGCGTGCCTCGAATCGCACGGCGTCGGTGTCTGGTGCCGCGCTCTCCTCGACGTGAGCGCTCTTCGTGTCAGCCATGAGGAGATCGTACGACCCGGCGCCTCGTGCAGGCGATGTGCGGACCCATCTGCGCGCAGCAGCTCGAGAACGGCGCTACGAGCGGCGGCGGATGGCAGCCTCCTTGCGCTGCGTCTCGATCGCCGCGATGAGCGTTCGTGCGTCGTGCGCACCGCTGTGGCGCGTCTCGCCGAGGAAGAACGTCGGAGTGCCGCGCGCCCCGCTGTCGATGGCGCTCTGCATGT
Organism: Pseudoclavibacter sp. RFBG4; assembly: GCF_002931515.1. Taxonomy (NCBI): domain Bacteria; kingdom Bacillati; phylum Actinomycetota; class Actinomycetes; order Micrococcales; family Microbacteriaceae; genus Pseudoclavibacter; species Pseudoclavibacter sp. RFBG4. The sequence goes on from NZ_PSYC01000001.1 coordinate 33,243, forward strand.
CGTCGCGGATGCGCCTCGGCAGCTCGTCGTCGAGCATGTCGAGGTCGAACCGGTCGAGGTCGAGCCCGATCTCCTCCGCGTAGCCACGCAGGTACTGCACGTCGAGACGCTCCTGGTTGGCGAAGAGCAGGTTGTGCATCTCCCAGAACTTCCCCTGGTTCGCGGCAGCCTCAGCGGCGATCGCGGCCTGGAAGGCGTGCGGGTGGTACTCCTCGAGCGGCAGGTGGCGCACCACGTAGCGCGCCCCGCCGTCAGTGAAGTACTCGCCGAGGTCCTGCCACATGCCGGTCGCTCGCGCGCAGAACGGGCATTCGAAGTCGAGGTACTCGACGATCGTGACCGGCGCGTCCGGGTCGCCGAGGAGGTGGTCGCGCTCGGGGTCGACGGGACGAGACAGTTTCGTCGGCAGGTCCGCCGTCGTCTCGTTCATCTTGACGCGCGCGAACGTGAAGGTGAGCCAACCAAGCAGCCAGGACAGCACCATGGCGATGAAGACGCCCACGATGGCCTGCCCGGCGACCTCGCCCTCGAGCGCCAGCGAGATGATGAGCAGCGACATCGTGAAGCCGATGCCGCTGAGCGCGGCGCCGCCGAAGACGCTGCCCATGCCGACGCCCTGCGGGAGGGTGCCGAGGCCGGCACGCACGGCGATCCAGCTGCCGAGGGCGATGCCGCCGAACTTGCCGAGGACAAGGCCTGCGACGACACCCCACGTGACCGGGGAGGTGAGCGCGTCGCCGAGCATCCCGCCCCGCAGGTCGACCCCCGCGTTCGCGAGCGCGAAGATCGGCACGATGAAGAGCGCAACGGGGCTGAGCAGCACCTCGTGGAGCCGTTCGTTGACGGAGATCGACTTGGCGAGGCCGAGCCGCACGTTGCGGGCAGCATCGGCGCGGGGTGACTGCCAGAAGTCGCGGAAGAGCCGCTTCGCCCGCACCACGTCCTCCCGGTCTGGGTCAGAGGCCGGGATGAGCAGCCCAGCGGCCATTCCAGCGAGCGACGGATGCACACCGGAGAGCAGCGTCGCGGCCCACAGGACGACGATCACGACGATGTACGGACTGCTGCGCCACTCGTTCGCGCGGGCAAGGAGGAATAGGAGGACGAGGCAGACCACGGCGATGCCGAGGGGCATCCACTGCACGGACTCCGTGTAGACGATGCCGATGATGGCGACGGCGAGGAAGTCGTCGACGACGGTGAGGGTCAGCAGGAAGACGCGCAGCTGGCTCGACATCTTCGGACCGACCAGCGCAAGCGCGCCCAGGAGGAACGCCGTGTCCGTGCCGATGACGGCTCCCCACGCTTCCGGGGCGTCGCGCCCGGCGATGGCGAGGTAGATGAGCGCAGGGAGAGCGACTCCGGCGAGGCCCGCGACGATGGGCACAAGAGCCTGGCGCCGGTCACGCAACGAGCCGACCGCGAGCTCTTGTCGCACCTCGAGCCCGATGAGGAAGAAGAAGATGACCATGAAGCCGTCGTTCACCCAGTGGTGGAGGCTCATGTCGATGCGGAAGTCGCCGATGCCGATGGCGGCGTGGGTCTCCCACAGCTGCACGTACGACTCAGACCAGGGCGAGTTCGCCCAGAGCAGCGCGAACACCGCGACGCCGACGAGCAGGAGGGCGCTTCCCGACTCGGTGCGCAGACGGTCCGCGACGAGACGGACCCAATCCTGTTTCTGCTGGCCCAATGGCTTCCCCTCCACGACGGCGGGGTCTGTGCTCAGACTTCTCGCCGGATGGAAGCATACGTCCCAGCGGAGACGCGCGGGGTCGTCAGGCAGGTCCTGTCAATCCCTCCTTGGCGTCAAGGTCGACTGCCTCAGGTGTGGCGCGCGAATGCGAACGCGTCGAGCCAGGCATGCACGTCTGGCCAGTGCGGCGCATCCGGCGCGATCGCGGCGCGATGCTCAAGGGCCGCGGGCTCGATGAGCTCGACGTCGGAGCCAGCCTGCCTGGCGGCGGCAATGTAGGCGCGGGTGTGCTCGACCGGCACACGCTCGTCGTCGGCTCCGTGCACAAGCAGCGCCCGTGCCCGCAGAGGCAAGTGCTCGATCGGTGACGCCGACGCGTAGACCTCCGGGGCCTGGGCAGGCGCCACGCGGAAGAACTCCGAGACGGCTCCGTCGCCGTTGCCCTCTTCGTAGCCGCGCGCGAGGTCAGTGACGGGAGCGAGCGCCACAACCGCGTCGCCTGGTTCTCCGCCGAGCAGCGCGAGCTGACCGCCAACCGAGTGCCCGACGATCACGAGCCGCGCATCCAGCGTCAACCGGGACGCCTCGCTGCGCGCCGCCGAGAGGCCACGCGACAGGTCCCCGCACGTCGCCGACCATCCATCGTCGCCCCGCCGGTACTCGAGATTCGCCACGGACCAGCCGCGTCGGGTGAACTCCGGCACCAGCGGGAGCATGAGCTCGTCGGTGAACTGCGATCGCCAATATCCACCGTGGATGAGCACGGCGAGCCCGCGCACGGACCCGGAAGCCGCCCAGAACGTCAGATGCTGATCTGCGTCCGACCCGTATGTCTCGCGCCTCGCCTCAGGGTCGCCCGGCATGCCCCGGACGCTCGCATCCGTCACGTACGCCGCCTCACGCGCCTTCCACGGCACCCTCTGGCAGGAAGTCGACGCCGTTCAGGGCTGAGAGACGCACGACCTCGGCCGGGTCGGTCACGTTGTGCAGCAGGCTGAAGAGGTTCGCCAGCTGGCCGCCTGGGCTCACCCAGAAGAGCGACTTCGCTGCCTCGTCCTGCTTGTTGTAGTAAGCGTGCGGGATACCCTTCGGCATCTGCACGAGGTCGCCCGGGCCGGCCGTGGTCCACTGGCCGTCGAGGTAAAGGGTGTAGACCCCCTCGAACACGTAGATGAACTCGTCCTGGGTGGGGTGCACGTGCGGCGGCACCCCGGTTCCCGCCGGGTCGAGCGAGAGCCATGAGTAGGTCGAGGCGCTCTCTGCCTTCGTGATGTAGGTGTGGCCGAGCACATTCCAGACACGGCCGGCCACGGCCTCGTCGGCTCGGACGATACCTGCGGGCAGGTCGCCCAGAACGATCTCTTCAGAACTCACCATTGGGTTCCTCCAGTTGGGGTCGGTGCGCTCAGTCTGGCAGATGCCTCGCCGCCTCGGCGATCGCGTTCGGGCTACTTGCTGGCCTGCTGGCGGATCGCGAGGATGCCGGTCGTCCAGGCCGTGGCGATCGCGGCGCACCCGCTGCTGCCGGCGATGATCATGGGCGCAGAGCTGGCCATGACCCCGGCAACCAGCATGAGGAGCACCGCGAGCAGCAGAACGCTCATCGCGATCGTGAGGATGCGTATCGATCGGCGCTGCTTCATGCTGACCGGCTGCGTCGCGTCTGCGTTCATGTTCTCTCCCTTGTCCTTGTCACCGCGAGTGGGTGCTGCATTCAAGGTACGAAGCACAGGAGCCCCGGCGCTTCGGCCGCGGGGCTGAACTCGATGGCCGGAGGGATGAGACCGACTAGCTCGTGGTGCGGATACAAGCTTCGCGCTCCATCCGCTTCTCGTGCCGCTCGCGTCCCTTGACCGCCTCCGCCTCGCGATTCTCCGGCCGCGCGTTGGTGACGAGGTCGTCGAGGAGGCGCGGCCGCATTCGCCTACTGCCCCGTCGCGTAGCCGGGCGCCATGTCCATGAAGCGAGAGAAGTGCCCCTGGAAGGTGACCGTGATCGTGTCGGTCGGGCCGTTGCGGTGCTTGGCGAGGATGAAGTCGGCCTCACCGCCGCGCGGGCTCTCCCGGTCGTACGCACCTTCGCGGTGGAGCAGGATGATCATGTCGGCGTCCTGCTCAAGCGATCCGGACTCACGGAGGTCGCTCGCCGCCGGACGCTTGTCGGCACGCTGCTCGGGACCACGGTTCAGCTGCGACAGCGCGATGACGGGAACGTCGAGCTCCTTCGCGAGCAGCTTCAGCGCACGCGAGAACTCCGACACCTCCTGCTGGCGGCTCTCGACGCGCTTGCCGCTTGTCATGAGCTGCAGGTAGTCGATGACGACGAGCGACAGCCCGACCTTCTGCTTGAGCCTGCGGCACTTCGCGCGGATCTCGACGAGCGTCATATTCGGGCTGTCGTCGATGTAGAGCGGGGCGTCGGAGATGTCCCCCTGCGTGCGGGCGATCTGCGTCAGATCTTCCTGCGTGAGACCGCCAGCACGCATGTGCTGCAGTCGCACGCTCGCCTCTGCCGAGATCAGGCGCATGGCGATCTCGCTCTTGCCCATCTCGAGGCTGAAGAAGATCGAGGCCTTGCCGTGCGTGATGGATGCGGAGCGTGCGAAGTCGAGCGCCACCGTCGACTTTCCGAGACCGGGGCGGGCGGCGACGATGATGAGCTGGCCACCGTGGAAGCCGTTCGTGATGCGATCGAGGTCGCTGAACCCGGTCGGCACTCCGGTCATGCCGCCGGATTTGTTCTGCGCGGCGTCGATGTCGTTCTGGGCCTCGAGGATGGCCTCAGCCAGGACGACGTAGTCCTCCTTCTCGACAGCCCCGGTGACGCCGTAGATCTCTGCCTGGGCCTGGTTGACGAGGTCGACGACCTCACCTTCCGCGAGGTAGCCCATCTGCACGATGCGGGTGCCGGCCTCGACCAGGCGCCGCAGGACGGCGCGCTCCGAGACGATCGCCGCGTAGTAGCCGGCGTTCGCTGCTGTCGGCACGATGCCGGCCAGCGTGTGCAGGTACTCGGCACCGCCGGCGCGCGAGAGCTCACCCGACTTCGTGAGGTGGTCGGTGACGGTGATGACATCCGTGGGCTCACCGGCGGCGTAGAGCGCGTGGATGGAGTCGAAGATGATCTCGTGCTTCGGCACGTAGAAGTCGATGCCGCGCACGGCCTCGACGACGTCGGCGACCGCGTCCTTCGAGAGGAGCATGCCGCCGATGGCGGACTGCTCGGCGAGCAGGTCGTGGGGAGGCGTGCGAACCCCGTCGTGCGTCTCCCGCTCACCCTGAGATGAGGAACCGAGATGCGCGATCGACACGGATGCTCCTGACTTCGCTCGAATGCCGGTGAGAGATTTGACCACAGTAGTCCCCAGCTCCCCAGCCGAGCGAACCATCACCGGCGTGCCTGTGGATAACTCTGTGTGTAACTGTGGAGACGCGCCGGACGATGTGTGGAAACTTTGTGGATAACACCGGGGATTATCCGAGAGGCTCAGGCAAGAAATCCACTCTCACCTGGGTTTTAAGTTTCAGATCTCGCTGTGCACAACCGGTGTGAAGCATCCATTGAAGGTTGAAACCTGCAAGCGGGACTGTGCATAACATCCGCCCGCTTCCCCACGCAAACCGGGGATATCCGGGCGTTTTCCACAACTTCGCTAGCGTGCGCTCAGCGCTGCGTGTCGGCTCGCTGCCGCAGCTTCCGCTGCCGCCTCGCGCTCCAGCGATCGACGAGCACCTGTCCGTACGGAACGGCGATGACCACAGCACGCCCCGACACGTTGCTCGAACGCCACCACCAGACGAGCACCGACAGCGCGAACAGCACCGTGATGCTGGCCACCGCGATGCGCGTATACGGCCCCTCGAAGAACGAGTCGGTCGGCTCAGCGAGCGTCACCGTCGTGAAGAAGATGGTCACCAGCATCGCGAGGTGCTCCTGCCCCTTCCTCCACGGACCAGCGACGGCCGCGAACGGGAGGATCCACATGACGTACCAGGGGTGGATGGCAGTGGATGCGGCGACGATGACCGCCGTGCACAGCACGAGACGCAGCAGCGGGTCGATGGGCCGCTTCGTGAGGACAACCCACGCGGCGACGAGCCCGGCGATCGAGAAGGCGATCACCTTGAGGATGACCTCGAACACGAACGGATCGAGGGCCACGAGCTCCGCGAGGCCGCGCACGGTGCCGACCATCAGGGTCAACGGGGAGTACCAGTGCTGGATCGCCCCCGGCACGGTGAGGGCCGTCACCCAGCCGAATCCCAAGCCGAGCACGAGGCCGATGACTCCGACCAGTCCGACGGCGATGGCGGCGTGCAGCGTCCAGCTCTTCACCCTGTCCCACACGGGAAGTGAGCTGGGCCTGCCGATGAGCGCCACGATGGGCAGGGCGATGAGCGCGATCGGCTTGATCGAGACGGCGAGCGCGATCCAGACCACTCCGAGGACACGATGCCCCTTGAGCGCCGCCAGCAGACCGAACCCCATACCGGCGAGCATGAGGCCGTCGTTGTGCCCTGAGGCGATGAACAGGAGGAGCGTGAGGGGGTTCGCGGCGATCATCCAGGCGACGAACGCGCGGTTGCGTCCACGAAGAGCGGCGATCTTCAAGAAGGCCACCACCATGAGCACAGCGCCCGCGGTTGCGGCGACGCGATTCAGGAACAGGGCGTACTCGGGGATCTCCGCCCCGAGCCAGGAGAAGACGGCCGCGACGCCGAGGAACAGCGGACCGTAGGGCGACTCCGTGCTCGACCAGAACGGGTCGACGCCAAGGGAGTACCAGCCCGCGATCTCGTTGACGCCGTGCTGGTACGGGTCGATCCCCGCTGCCATGAGGCGTCCCACCGCGACGTACGAGAACATGTCCCGGCTGAAGACGGGGATGCAGATCAGCAGCGGCAGGGCCCAGATGACGGCCGTCCTGATCACGCGCCGCAGCGAGGCGTCGTCGTCGCGAATGCTGGGCCGGAAGCGGATCCAGGCGATGAGGAGCAGGAAGCCGCCGACGATGAGCAGCATCGTGCAGAGACGAGTCAGATCTGGCGAACTGCGGAAGAACGCGATGGGGAACCACTCGCGGATACCGAGGCCGTCGCCGATCCAGCCAGCTCCGAACGATCCGACGAGGATGAACAGCGATCCGATGAAGCCGAGCACCGTCGGGCTGACCGTCACCGGAAACCGGCGCGGCTCGTGCTCTACGGCCGGTCGGTGCGTGTGGTTCGACATGTTCGTGTGTCAATCAGGAAAGGGAACGAGCTGGATGCTGGACTCCGCTGACCTTATAGCGTCCGCTCGCGCATCCACCCCAGACTGCTCCGAGCAGGGCGGTCGGGGCGGTCTGTGGCCGCCGACTCGAAACAGGAACGGCCCCGGACATCGAGATGTCCGGGGCCGTTCCTGTCGATCAACTACCGAGGCGTTGCTCAGCAGCCGATGCGGCTTCTGGCTATCGCTGGGCGATGACCTGGAGCTTGACGGTCGCAACGAGGTCGTCGCGGAGGCGAACAGTCGCCTCGTGGTTGCCCGTGTACTTGATCGGGTTCGGGAACTCGACCTTGCGCTTGTCGATCTGGCCGAGGCCAGCTTCTTCGACGGCGGTCGCGACGTCGGCACCGCGAACGGAACCGAAGAGGCGGCCTTCGGCGCCCGACTTCACGTGAAGCTTGACGAGGGCGGACTCGATCTTGTCCTTGAGCGCCTTCGCCTCTTCGAGGGTTGCGAGTTCGCGTGCGGCACGAGCGGAACGAATCTGCTCGACCTGCTTCTCGCTGCCACGGGACCAGCTGACTGCGTAGCCCTTGGGGACGAGGTAGTTGCGGGCGTACCCGCTCTTGACCTCGATGACGTCACCGGCTGCACCGAGGCCGGAGACCTCGTGCGTAAGAATTACCTTTGCCATGTCGACTACTCCTTAGCGGCCAGAGCCGGCGTAGGGCAGGAGCGCCATTTCACGTGCGTTCTTGACTGCACGTGCGATGAGGCGCTGCTCCTGGACGGAGACGCCGGTGATGCGACGAGCGCGAATCTTTCCGCGCTCCGAGATGAACTTGCGGAGGGTGTTGACATCCTTGTAGTCGATGACTCCGACCCGGATCTGCTTCGCGGGAGCAGCGGGCTTGCCGCCCTTCCCGCGTACACCCTTGCGGCGGTCGCCGCTTGACTTTCCAGCCATTGGGATCTTCTTTCGTTGAGTGTGTTTGCGAGCGCCCTTTAGAAGGGGGGCTCGTCAAAATCGTTCGATGCGCCGGGCGTCGCCCAGCCGGATGCGCCGTTGTCGCGGGGCTGGCCAGCAGGCTGGCCCCATGGCTCGTCCGCCGGGGCGGACTGACGTCCACCTGACGCGTTGCCGTTGCCGCCGCCGTTGCCACCGAAGGAACGCTGCTGGCCACCGCCGAAGCCGCCCTGGCCGCCACCCTGCTGTCCGCCGGCGCCGCCGGAGGACGTGCGGGTGAGCTGCGCAGTGGCGTAGCGGAGGCTAGGACCGATCTCCTCGATCTCGAGCTCGATGGAAGTGCGCTTCTCGCCTTCCTTCGTCTCGTAGGAGCGCTGCTTGAGGCGACCCTGCGCGATGACTCGCGAGCCCTTTGAGAGGCTCGAGGCGACATGCTCCGCAAACTCACGCCAGACGCTCGCCCGAAGGAAGAGTGCCTCGCCGTCCTTCCACTCGTTCGCCTGACGGTCGAACACGCGGGGGGTGGATGCGATGGTGAAGTTCGCGACTGCGAGCCCGTTCTGCGTGTACCGCAGTTCGGGGTCAGCCGTGAGGTTGCCCACCACGGTGATGATCGTGTCGCCAGCCATGACTAGGCCTCGGTGGTCGCCGCGGGCTTCGCTGCGATAGCAGCGGCCTTGGCAGCCTTGCGAGCCTCGTCGCGCTTCGCCTCGGAGGCGACGCGAGCGATGGCCTCTTCTGCGCGGAGCACCTTGGTGCGCATGACAGCTTCGGACAGGTTCAGCTGGCGGTCGAGCTCGTTCGCCGTTGCCGAGGTCGACGTGAAGTCAACGACGGCGTAGATGCCTTCGCTCTTCTTGTTGATCTCGTAGGCGAGGCGACGACGGCCCCAGATGTCGGTCTTCTCGATGGTTCCACCGTCATTGCGAATGACGTTGAGGAACTTATCGAGGCTCGGAGCTACGGTGCGCTCGTCGATCTCTGGATCGAGGATCACCATCAACTCATACTGATGCACGATAAACCCACCTCCTTCGGTCTAGAACGGCTGCAGACGATCTGCAGCAGGAGGGTTATTGCGCGTGCCTGGGCAGTTGATCGCTCAGACAACCTGGCAAGCATAGTCGCTTCCGGCTCCTAAATGCCAGTCAATTGGAAGAACTCCCCGACTCGCGAACGAATATGCTCTTTCCAGCACAACCGGCGGCCCCCGTGGTCCGCTGAAACGCACCACTACCTAGGGGAATCATGAGCGATCCAACAGGCGGCGCGGGCGAACGCGACCCGAACGCCCCAGTGCCACAGAACTCAGCACCGCAAGAGGGCGACGCTGCGGCGTCGCAGGCTCCTCAGGCGTCGTTCGGCGACCAGCCCGGCGGAGCCGAGCAGGGCTCGAGCAACGGCTACGGCGTCGGCAGCGGCTACGGCTCGAGCGGCGACAACTACCAGGCCCCGGGCAACTACACGGCACCTGGCGGTTCCTACGAGGCCCCGGGCGCAGCTTCCGGCTACCAGAGCGGTCAGTCGTCCTACTCGGGGTCGACCGGTTCGAGCGTGCCGAGCGCATCGTCGAACTCCGGCTACTCGACCCCCAGCTACGGCGCCCCGAGCGACACCCCCAGCTACGGCTCCTCGAGCGACAACTCCTATTCGTCGCCGAGCGCCGGCTCGTACACGGGTGACACCTCGTACACGGCTCCCTCCGCATCCGGAAGCGACTACTCGGCTCCGAGCTACGGCAGCACCCCCGACTACTCGGCCGGAAACGGCTACGGGAACGACAGCGCCCCCGGGTCCTACGGGTCAGCACCCGCACCCGACGCGTACGGCGCACCCGCGCAGAACAACTCGTACGGCTCCGCTCCGGCACCCGACGCCTACGGCACGTCCGGACAGAGCAACGCCTACGGCGCCCCGTCGCAGGACCCGAACGCAGCTCCCGGCGCCTACGGTGCAGCTCCTGCCTACGGAGCAGCCGGGGGTGCTGGCGGAGGCCAGCAGCAGCAGTATGGCAACTACGCCCCGCAGGGCAAGGGCGGAATGAACACGCTGGGACTCATCGCGCTCATCGCCGGTGCCATCAGCATCCTGATCTCGTTCATCCCGTTCTTCGGCTACTTCGGAATCCTGTTCGCGCTCGTCGGCATCGGCCTGGGCATCGCTGGCCTCGTCGTCAAGCGCTACAACGCGAAGAAGCTCATGGCGATCATCGGCCTCGTGCTCGGTGGCCTCGGCCTCATCGTGGGGCCGTTCATCACGACCGCCACGACCGTCGCCGCGGTTGCCGGCTCGGTCGACAGCTCGGTGGATGACTTCCAGCAGGAGCTCGACGACGAGTACTCGACGCTCGACAACGGCTTCCCGTCGGAGGGTGAGATCGATGTCGAGCTCACCGTGACGAGCACCTCGACCACGCCGGTCGACATCACCTACAGCTACGACAACGCCCTCACCGGCGCCGACCGCCAGCAGGTCGACACCGAGGCCCTCGCGAGCGCTGTGCCGTGGTCGGAGTCGGTCACGATGAAGTACAAGGCTGAGTACGGCTACGACAGCTCGTCCGCTTCCGTGTACGCGTCCACGAGCGACTACACGGACACCGCGCAGCTCACCTGCACGCTCACCGTCAACGGCACCGTCGTTGAAGAGGCGACGAGCTCGAGCTACGTCTCCTGCTCGGGCTACAGCCTCGCCGACTACCTGGTCGCCGAGTAGCTCCAGGCACATCGACACGAACGGCCCCCTCTTCGGAGGGGGCCGTTCTGCGTTGCTTCGACGGGCCAGACTTCGCTTGGCAGACCAGCCGCGCTGAATCCCCTGCCCGTGCATCCATACGTGCACGGCCCGTGATGGGTTCTCACGACCGGTGATGGGAAAAAACCCATCACCGTCACCAAAAGCCATCACGCGCCTCAGCGGTGCGACTACGGCCCGGTGAGACTCGGGCCCGGTGCGACTCGGGCCCGGTGCGACTCGTGCCCGGTGCCGCTACGGCCGGTTCTGCTCCCACCAGGCGAGCAGTCGCTGCTTCGCGTCGTCGTGCTCGAGCGGGCCCTCGTCGAGACGCACCTCGAGCAGGTGCTTGTACGCCTTGCCGACGAGCGGGCCTGGGGCGATCTCGAGGATCGCCATGATCTGCTCCCCGTCGAGGCTCGGGCGCACGGAGTCGAGCTCCTCCTTCTCCTGCAGTTCCAGGATGCGCCGCTCGAGGTCGTCGATCGCGAAGAGGAGCCGGTCGGACTTCCGCTGGTTGCGCGTCGTGATGTCGGCGCGGATGAGGATGAGGAGCCGCTGCAGCTCTGGTCCGGCGTCTCGCGCGAAGCGTCGCACAGCCGAGTCGGTCCAGCCCGCGCCCTCGTAGTTGAAGACCCGCATGTGGAGTTCGACGAGGCGAGCCACCGACTTGATGGTGTCGTTGTCGAACCGCAGCGCCGTGAGTCGCTTGCGCGCGAGCTTCGCGCCGACGACGTCGTGGTTGTAGAAGGTGACCTTCCGCCCCTCGCCGAAGCGTCGCGTCTTGGGCTTGCCGATGTCGTGCAGCAGCGCCGCGAGGCGCAGGACGAGGTCCGAGTCGGCTCCGGGGTTGCGTTCGCGCTCGAGGCTGATGGCCTGCTCGAGCACCGTGATGGAGTGCTCGTAGACGTCCTTATGCCGATGCGCGTCGTCGCGTTCGAGCTGCAGCGCGGGCAGCTCCGGCAGCACGAGCTCGGCCAGCCCCGTCTCGACGAACAGCTCGAGGCCTGGCCGAGGTGTGTCCGTCTTGAGCAGCTTCACGAGCTCGTCGCGCACTCGTTCCGCGGAGATGTCGAGGATGCGCCGCCGCAGCTCGACGATCGCGTCGAAGGAGTCGCGGTCGAGCTGGAAGCCGAGCTGCGAGGTGAAACGCACCGCCCGCAGCATCCGCAGCGGGTCGTCGCCGAACGAGACGGCAGCCTCGATGGGCGTGCGCAGGGTCGTCTCGATGAGGTCCTTCGTGCCGTCGGAGGGGTCGACGAGCGTGAGCGCGGGGAGCTGCAGGGCAAGCGCGTTGACGGTGAAGTCGCGCCGATGCAGGTCACCGTCGATGGTGTCGCCGAAGGCCACGACGGGCTTGCGAGACGTCCCGTCGTAGCTGTCGGCCCGGTAGGTCGTGATCTCGACGGTCTCACCGGAGAACCGGGCCCCGATCGTGCCGAACTCGCGGCCGATGTCCCAGTGCGCATCCGCGATGGGGGCCACGATGCGGAGGATCTCATCTGGCCGAGCGTTCGTCGTGAAGTCGAGGTCGGTGACGTCCCTCCCGAGGAAGGCGTCTCGCACCGGACCGCCGACCAGGGCGAGCTCGAAGCCCGCGGCCTCGAAGGCGGAGGCGAGCTCGGCGACGGGAGACGCGGTCGCGAGTCCGCGAAGGCGTTCCATGGCGGACTGCACGTTTTGCATCCGCTCATTCTACGAGGCGAGGCGGATGATCGGCTCGCCACTGAGGGCGCGTTCAGCTCGCCACCTCGCCGTCCGTCCTTACTATGGAGGTCATGGACCACGCACCGCGCGCCGCTGTGCCACGGTTCCTGCGTGCCTGTGCACGCCGGGTTGTCCCTGCGACGCTCCTGGCGTCGGTGCTGGCGCTCGGGGTCACCGGTGGCGCGTCAGGTGCACCCACGAACCACGCGAGCCCGGCCGCGGTCAGCTCTTCGACGGCCGCGCCGCGGGCCATCGCCGACGCACCGGACGGGCAGGTCTCGATCTTCGCCGCGCCGGCCGACGGTGGTCTCGTGCAGCCCGGCGGACCGCTTGTCGTGGAGCTCGTCGTCGTGAACAAGACGGATGCCGAGCTCCCGGCCGCCCAGCTCGAGCTCGCGGTCGGCTCGTCGACGATCGACACGAGGTTCGCGCTGGATGCGTGGAGCTCCTCGAGCAGCGAATCGGCGGTCGACCGGCTCGATGTCGTCGCGAGCCTCGCAACTGAGAGCGTTCCGCCAGGAGAGACGGATCTGCTCAACGTCTCCGTTTCGGCGGAGGGGCTGCCCTTCGCCGCCACCGACGACTTCGGGCCTCGTGCCATGGCCGCGACGCTCACGAGCGGTGACGCGAAGCTCGCACAGGCGCGTTCCACGATCGTGCTCAATGGGGTCGCGGCGGCTGAGCCGACGCTCGTCTCGACCGTCGTTCCCATCACCTCCGGCCTGTTCGTCGATGCCGATGAGCCGCTGCTCAGCAGTGCGCGGCTCGCTGAGCAGACGGCACCGGGCGGGCGCCTCGAGGAGATCCTCGCCGCCGTCGAGGCCAGCCCGAACTCGACCGTCGCGATCGACCCCCGCATCCTGGCCTCGATCCGTGTGCTCGGCTCTGCAGCGCCGCAGTCGGCGCTGACCTGGCTGGACCGGCTGACGGCCATCGACAACCAGACGTTCGAGCTTCCCTTCGCCGACGCGAGCCTCACGCTCCAGTCGCAGTGGGGGGCGCAGCAGCCGCTCGAGGTCACGAACTTCGACTTCGACATCGATCCCGCGAACTTCGCCGACCCCACGGAAACGCCGACGCCGACGCCGACGCCCACCGAGAGCGCAGACACGGGGGCGACCACGCCTTCCGAGGACGGGGCCACGGGCACCGACACGGAGGGCAGTGCAGAGGCGTCCGCGTCTCCAGAGGCGACCACAGCCGAGACTCCGGAGCCGAGTGCCACGGAAGATCCTGAGCCCGTCGCACCGCCGCTCCCCACGACCGAGAGCCTCGTCAGCTTCCCGTACACGATGAGCGGCGTCGTCTGGCCTCAAGCGGGCACCGCCCAGTCGACGGACCTCGACAAGTTCCGCGGCTGGGGCGGCGAGTCGCTCATCCTGGACGACTCCAACACGGGGGTCAGCGCGGACGCGGACTTCACGGAGAGCGCGCAGGCCACGGTCGCCGGGTGGAGTGCGGTCATCGCTGAGAAGACCCTCGACGACGCGATCGACGATGCCGTGCACGCAACCACCGATGAGGAGTGGAACGAGGCGGCCACCCGCATCGCGACCCTGCTGGCCGTCGTGACGCGCGAGCTGCCCTACGAGCCGCGAACGCTGGTCGGCACGGTGACTCGCGACGAGTTCGATGGCGATCGCCTCGCGCAGACCCTCCAGTTCGTGGATGGGCTGAGCTGGGCGTCATCGACACCGCTGACGTTCCCGAGCGAGGCCGACACCGGTCGCCGGGAAGCCTCCCTCATCGACGGCAGTGTCGGCGAGACCTCGTTCAACCAGATGACGAGCGTCATGCAGACCATCGAGCGTGCGCAGGTCATCTCGACGATCTTCGACGACCCGCTGGATTACAGCGACCCCGTCAGAGTCGCCGGCATCGGTGCGCTCGCGACCGGATGGGCGACCGTTCCGGCAGAGGCGCAGACCGCCGTCAGCGGACTCAGGGACTACGTCACGCTCACGGAGTCGTACGTGCAGCTCGGCGACACGAGCGAGGCGCTCATCGTGGGCCGCGACACGGAGCTGCCACTCTTCGTGTCCAACGCAGTTCCCAATCGCAAAGTCACCGTGCTCGTCGAGTTGAGGCCGACGACGGGAGCCGTCGAGACCGGCGACGCCGTGGCCCTCACGATCGAGCCGAACTCGATGTCGCGTGTCGGCATCCCCATCAAGGCGATCGCCAACGGCACGACGTACGTCACCGTGAACGTCATGACTCCGGAGGGCGAGCAGCTCTCCTCGACGAAGCAGATCCGCCTGGATGTGCGCGCCGAGTGGGAGAGCATCGCGATCCTCGTCGCGAGCGTCGGCCTGGCCGTGCTCTTCGTCGCGGGTCTCGTGCGCACGATCCGTCGCCGGCGCGCGGCAGTGTCGGGAGTGGGAGCCGAGCCGTCGGACGCGCAGACCTCGGAAGAGGACAGCACCGAAGCTGACGCGGACGGCAAGCACACCGCCGGCGCGACGAAGACCGAGGAGTAGGCATGGCTCAGGGCATCGCGCGGGCGAGCGCGCTCCTGGCATCGGGCACCATGGTGTCTCGCGTGCTGGGCTTCGTGAAGGCCATCGTCATCGCGCAGACGATCGGCGTCATCGGAGTCTCGGCCGACGCGTACGCCGGGGCGAACCAGCTGCCGAGCAACATCTACTCGATCATCTCGGTCGGGCTCCTCAACGCCGTCATCGTGCCGCAGGTCGTCAAGGCGGCGAGACACGAGGACGGCGGTCAGCTCTACGTCAACAGGCTCGTGACCCTTGCCATGGTGCTGCTTGGCGGGCTGACGATTCTCGCGACCGTTGGGGCGCCCATCATCGGTGCGCTCTACGGCGCGAGCCTCAGCCCAGAACAGCTGGGACTCCTCGTGGCCTTCGCCTACTGGTGCATGCCGCAGATCTTCTTCTACGGCATGTACGCCGTCCTCGGCGAGATCCTCAACGCGCGCGGCCTCTTCGGACCGTTCGCGTGGGCGCCCGTCATCAACAACATCGTCGGCATCGCGGGTCTGCTGCTCTTCAGCACGGTCTTCGGCGCCGACCCGACGGGCCAGGACCGGGTCATCTCGGACTGGGACCCGACGATGATCGCGGTCCTCGGCGGCACGGCAACGGTCGGTGTCGCGATGCAGACGATCGTGCTGCTGTTCTTCTGGCGTCGCGCCGGCCTCCGCTTCGGCCTGGATTTCCAGTTCCGCGGCACCGGCCTGGGACAGGTGGGCCGCCTCGCCGGCTGGACGCTCGGGATGCTCCTTGTCATGCAGCTCGCCGGCCTCGTCGAGACGATCGTCGCCAACGTCGCATTCGGTCGGGCCGCGTCCATCGCGGCCATGCAGAACGCGTTCCTCATCTTCGCGCTTCCGCACGCCGTCATCGCCGTCTCCATCGCCACGGCGTTCTTCACCCGAATGAGCGCGGCGATCAGTGACGGGAAGCCGAAGGACTTCATCCGCGACCTCTCCGAGGGCTCACGCCTCATCGGCATGTTCCTCGTGTTCTCGGGGTTCGGGCTCGCCCTCGTCTCGGTGCCGTTCGCGCGGATCTTCGCGTCGACGGACACCGGCATCAATTCGATCGCGCTGACGCTCGTCGCGTTCCTGGTCGGGCTCATCCCGTTCAGCGGCCTGTTCCTCGTGCAGCGCGCCTTCTACGCGCTCGAGGACACCAAGACCATCTTCTTCGTGTTCCTCTTCACGTTGCCATTGCACATCTTCGGCATGGCGCTCGCCGCGATCGGGCCGGTGGAGCTCATCGTCGTGGGGCTCGCCCTCATGCAGTCGATCATGTCGACCCTGCGGCTCGCGATCCTGCTCTTCATCCTGCGGAATCGGATGGGCCAGCTCGACTTCGCGAACATCGCTCGCTCCTACGTGCGCTTCACGATCGCGGCCATCGCTGCTTCCATCCCGGCTCTGATCGTCATGATGCTGCTCGGCACGTTCCAGGAGGGCGGCTTCCCCCGCTCCGGCATCTTCCAGGCGCTCGTCTCGTGCGCGATCGGGGCCGGCATCATGGCCCTCTTCTACTTCCCGCTGCTCTGGCTGCTCAAGTCCCCCGAGTTCCGGGGCTTCGCCGGCCCGCTCCTCGCTCGGTTCGGCATCAAGCCCGGCCCGCCATCCAGTCCAGCCCGCCCCGGCGAGCAGGACCTCGACGGAGATGACCTTCCGGTGTTCCCGGAAACCGTCACCGTTGGCGCGGAGGACTCGGCACCGACGCCGTGGAATCTCGCATCCGAGGAGATCGAGCCCGACGCCGCGGACGAACGCCGGCAGGCTGCGGAGCAGGAACAGCGCGAGGAACGCGTCAACGCAGCTTCCTGGGCGTTCGGTGGAGCGACCGAGGACCTCTCGACCGCCGGCATCATCCTGCCCATGCACTCGCGGACGACCGAGATCCCGAAGGTCGGCCGCCAGGAACCGCCCCGCACCCGCCGGGAGCGTCGCGAGGAGGAGCGCCGAGCTGTGATCGAGCTGGCCGCCCGCCGTGAAGAGGAGGCTCGTCTCGCCCGTGAGGCCCGGAGCCAGGCCGATGACGACGACGGGCGCGGTTCAACACCTCGTCCGAAGGAATAGTCGCTAGTCTCAACGCGTTTGCCTGTATGTCGAGCCGCGATTCCCGCGACTCGGAGAAGTGCGGAGGACTCATGCGGAACGTCATCATCATCGGTTCAGGCCCCGCCGGCTACACGGCTGCGATCTACGCGGCCCGTGCTGGCCTCAAGCCTGTCGTCATCACCTCGAGCGTCGAAGTCGGCGGCGAGCTGATGAACACGACCGACGTCGAGAACTTCCCGGGCTTCCCCGAGGGCATCCTCGGACCAGACCTCATGGAGCGCATGCAGGCGCAGGCTGAGCGCTTCGGTGCTGAGCTCGTCTACGACGACGTCACGACGGTCGACCTCGACGGCGACGTCAAGAAGGTCTCCACGTCGTACAGCGGCGACTTCGAGGCGCGCACGGTCATCATCTCGACCGGTTCCGCCTACCGGAAGCTGGGCCTCGACGCTGAAGGTCGACTCTCGGGCCGCGGCGTCTCCTGGTGCGCGACCTGCGACGGCGCGTTCTTCAAGGACCAGCACATCGCGGTCGTCGGCGGCGGCGACTCGGCGATGGAGGAGGCGACCTTCCTGACGCGCTTCGCGAGCAAGGTCACGATCATCCACCGCTCTGAGAACCTTCGCGCATCGGTCATCATGCGCGAGCGTGCGGAGCAGAACCCGAAGATCGAGTGGATGCTCAACTCCCGCATCGAGGACATCGCCGGTGAGGCGAGCGTCGAGTCGGCGAGCGTCCTCAACACGGCGACCGACGAGCGCACCGAGCTGCCCGTGACGGGCGTGTTCGTGGCGATCGGCAACGACCCCCGCATCGACCTCTTCAAGGATGTCCTCGACATCACCGAGGAGGGCACGATCTGGGTGGATGGCCGCTCGTCGCGCACGAGCATCCCCGGTGTCTTCGCCGCCGGCGACGTCATCGACCCTCACTACCGTCAGGCCATCACGGCTGCCGGCTCCGGCACGGTCGCGGCGCTCGACGCGGAAGCATTCCTGGCCGCTCGCCCCGAGCCGATCGCGGAGGAGTCGGAAGACCAGGCAGCCGCCGCGGTGACGGAGAGCGAAACCGTCATCGTCTGATCGGCCGGAGTGCAGCCGGACTCAATCCGAGCAGGCACTCCGCCCCGAACACCATTCACCACGAAGCACGACAACTCCCACGGAGGTACCAATGTCAGAACCGATCGTCGCCACCACGGCGAACTTCGACCAGATCGTGGCAGACGCCCCGGGTCCCGTCATCGTCGACTTCTGGGCGCCCTGGTGCGGCCCGTGCCGTCAGGTCGCCCCAGTGCTCGACCAGATGAGCGAGGCGCACGAGAACCTCTCCATCGTCAAGGTCAACGTCGATGACGAGCCTGACCTGGCCATGAAGTTCCGCATCACGAGCATCCCGGCCCTCAAGCTGTTCTCGAACGGCGAGGTCGTCAAGGAGGTCGTCGGCGCGTACCCTCGTGCGGCACTCGAGAAGCAGTTCGCCGACTACCTGGGCTAGACCCGACCGGCGAAGGAAGCAGACATGGCGAGGGCGCCCATAACGCCCGCAACGAAGGCGCTCGTCGCTGCCGGGGTCGAGCACGTGGTTCACAGCTACGTGCACGACCCCGGCGTCTCTGCGTTCGGCGCTGAAGCGGCTGCGAAGCTCGGCATCGACGAGGCCCGCGTCTTCAAGACGCTGATCGTGCAGCTCGACGAGCAGCAGCTGGCCGTTGCCGTCGTGCCCGTCAGCGGCTCGCTCGACCTGCGCGGGCTCGCTCAGGCAGCTGGCTGCAAGCGCGCTTCGCTCGCCGACACGGCACTCGCAGAGAAGCGAACCGGGTACGTGCGAGGTGGCATCAGCCCGTTCGGCCAGCGGATGCGCCTGCCGACGTACCTCGACGAGTCGGCGTTCGCGTACCCGACGGTCTTCGTCTCCGGCGGACGCCGCGGGCTCGACATCGAGGTCGCACCAGCGGCGTTCCTGCAGGCTGTCGACGGCCATCGCGCGCCGATCTCGAAGCGCTGACTCGGGGGCTCTGGACGCGAACCGGGGTGCGCACGCACCTCGCCTGCAGCTCACGCACACGAGCCGATCAGTCCACTTCCTGCATGCGGTTCGCAAGACAACGCTCGGCGCGGGCGTATCCTGGGATTTCGACTCTCGCGAAGGAACCCCGTGACGCATCCAGGAGACGTCGGCCCGCAGACAGGCCGAAACCTTGACCCGTGGTACACCAGCTACGCCGACCGCACCGCCGGTCTGGCCGCCAGCGAGGTTCGAGCCCTCTTCGCCGTCGCCTCTCGCCCCGAGGTCGTGTCGCTCGCCGGCGGGATGCCGTTCGTGCAGGCCCTCCCGGAAGAGCTCATCCACTCCGCCTTCTCAACGATGATGCGCGAGCACGGCTCCGAAGCGCTGCAGTACGGGGGCGGGCAGGGCATTCCCGAGGTTCGCGAGCAGATCCTGCAGGTCATGAGCCTCGAAGGCATCAACGACGCGTCAGCGGACGACGTCGTCACGACGACAGGCTCGCAGCATGCCCTCGACCTCGTGTCGAAGCTCTTCCTGAACCCGGGAGATGTCGTCCTCGCGGAGGCGCCCAGCTACGTGGGTGCGCTCGGCACGTTCAAGTCGTACCAGGCGGATGTGGCCCACGTCACGATCGACGACAACGGGCTCATCCCCGAAGCGCTCGAGGAGACCATCGCGCACCTCCGCGCCGAAGGCAGGACCATCAAGTTCCTGTACACGGTCGCGAACTACAACAACCCGGCTGGCGTCACGATGAGCCTCGAGCGGCGCATCCGCGTGCTGGAGATCTGCAAGCGCGAGCACATCCTGATCCTCGAGGACAACCCCTACGGGCTCCTCTACTTCGACAAGCCCGGCCTGCCCGCGCTCCGTTCGATGGATGCGGAGAACGTGGTGTACCTCGGGTCGTTCTCGAAGATCCTCTCGCCGGGCCTCAGGGTCGGCTGGGCGCTCGCGCCGCACGCCATCCGCGAGAAGCTCATCCTCGCCGTCGAGGCGTCCATCCTCTCCCCGTCGACGTTCAACCAGTGGGTTGTCACCGAGTACCTGCGGCAGAGCGACTGGCAACAGCAGATCGAGGGCTATCGGGACGTGTACCGGGAACGTCGCGACGCCATGGACCAAGCCCTGCAGGAGCACCTCCCACAGCTCAGCTGGACGAAGCCGGACGGCGGCTTCTTCGTGTGGGTGCGCCTCACCGAGCAGCTCGACTCGAAGCAGATGCTGCCCCGCGCCGTGAAGGAGCTCGTCGCCTACACGCCAGGAACCGCGTTCTTCGCCGACGGCCGCGGCCGCCACGAGATGCGCCTCTCGTTCTGTTATCCAACCCCCGAGCGCATCAAGCTCGGCGTGCGGCGTCTCGCGAATGTCATCAACGGCGAACTCGACCTCGTCGAGACGTTCGGAACGTCGACGCGGCGCGGACCCGATGCGGACCGCGTCAACATGCCGCCGCCCAATATCTCCTGACCGCGGCACCTGACTCTCCTACGAAGGGAACCCCATTGAGCATCGAGGGCCTGCACGTCGTCATCCTCTCCGGCGGCATCTCGCATGAGCGGGACGTCTCGCTTCGATCTGGCAGGCGCGTCGCGGATGCGCTCACCCGGGCTGGCGCGAACGTCACCATCCGCGAGCCCGACGCCTCCCTGCTCAGCTTCCTTGAAGAGACGAAGCCCGACGTCGTCTGGCCCCTGCTGCACGGCTCCAGCGGCGAGAACGGCGCCCTGTACTCGCTACTGCGTGCCGCGCGCATTCCGTACGTGGGATCCCGACCGACGTCCGCGCGGCTCGCGTGGAACAAGGCGACCGCGAAGGCTCTCGCGAAGCGAGCAGGGCTGTCGACTCCCCCCTCGATCGTGCTCGAGAACAGCACGTTCCGCGAGCTCGGCGCCGAGGCCGTCATGCGCCTCATCGCGCGCGGCATCGAACTGCCAGCAGTCGTGAAGCCCGTCGAGGGCGGCTCAGCGCAGGGTGTGACGTCGGTCTCGACGTTCGAGGAGTTCCCGCAGGCACTCGTCACCGCGTTCACCTACGACGACACGGTGCTCATCGAGAAGCGCATCGAGGGGCGAGAAGTGATGGTCGGCGTGCTCGACCTCGACGGCGAACCGATTGCCCTGCCCGCAGTCGAAGTCGTGGCCAACAAGGGCGTCTACGACTACGAGGCCCGCTACAACGCCGGTGAGACGACGTACTACGCTCCGGCGAGACTGTCCGACGAGGAGGCCGAGCGCGTGAGCGAGGCTGCCCTGCACGCGGTCGCGACGATCCGTCTCTCCGACATCGCGCGAGTCGACTTCATCGTCGACGAGGCCGGCGTCGTGTGGTTCCTCGAGGCAGACCCCATCCCTGGGCTCACGGAGACGTCGATCGTGCCCCTCGGCATCGAGGCCGACGACTCCGAACTGAGCACGATCTACGCGCAGCTCGCCGCGTCAGCAGCGGCACGCGGGCCACTCGAGTAGCCAGTTTCCTCTCCTGCAGAACAGAGGAGGTGGATGCGCGGTTGGTGCGCATCCACCTCCTCTGTTCGCGAGCGGTGCTCAACTGGACACGCACCCACGTAGCGGAACTCTTCCGGTGCTGGACGATCCTGCTCGGACCGAGCGCGGTGTCGGCGCCGCCTTGTGCGGCGCCGACTCGCGCCGCGCTACTTGCCGGGTGCGGACTCGCCGAGCTCCTCGAGGATCCGATTCAGGTCCGCGATCGAGGCGAAGTCGACGACGATCTGGCCCTTGGTGCGCCGCAGGGTGACCTTGACGCGGGTGTTGAGGCGGTCACCGAGCTGCTCGCCGATCTCGTCGAGGTAGCCGGTGAGGCCGCTTCGGGGCTCCTTGTGGATCGGGGCCTGGGTGTCTGCCTTGGTGCTGCTCGACTTCGCGGCGGCGGCCTCGGCAGAGCGAACGCTCAGGTCTTCGTTGACGATCTTGTCGGCGAGCTGCTGCATGGCTGCCGGTTCGCCGGCGCTGAGGATCGCACGGGCGTGACCAGCTGAGAGCACACCGGCCGCGACGCGTCGCTGCACCTCCAGAGGCAGGCGGAGGAGGCGCAGCGTGTTGCTGATCTGCGGGCGCGATCGACCGATTCGCTCCGCGAGCACCTCCTGCGTGATCCCGAAGTCGTTGAGGAGCTGCTGGTAGGCGGACGCCTCTTCAAGCGGGTTGAGCTGACTCCGGTGCAGGTTCTCGAGGAGCGCGTCACGCAGCATGACGTCGTCTTCGGTATTGCGGATGACAGCGGGGATGCTCGAGAGACCGGCTGCCTTCGTTGCCCGCAGGCGTCGCTCACCCATGATGAGCTCGAAGTCGGCTTCGTCACGAAGCGGGTGGTCGGCCGGGATCGGGCGAACGACGATCGGCTGGAGCACCCCGAATTCACGCACGGAGATGATGAGCTCCTGCAACGCGGCTTCGTCGAACTCGGTTCGAGGCTGGTGCGCGTTCGGAACGATCCGACTCGGGTCCAGGGCGCGCAGAGTCGCACCCGGGATCTCGATGAGGCCATCGCCGTCGCCGCCGTTGTCGCCCTCACTGTCGCTGCTCGGCGCAGCGGCTGGGTCGATCGCCTCTGAAGAGCGCTCTGAGGCTGGAACGGTGGTGCCCGCCAGTTCCGGGGTGTCGTCGACCATGCTGGTTGAATCGATGTTCTTCGATTCAGTGTCACTGCTCGGCGCGGCGGGGGTGCTCGGGGTGGTCTTCACAGCCGTGGCGCGGGCCTTGGTTGCGGCTGAGGACTTCGCAGCGGGGGCCTTTGCTGCCGCTGTCTTGGCGGCCGGGGCCTTGGTCGTCGCGGCTTTCGAGCGACTTGCACGAGTCGCAGCGGGCGCCTTCTTCTCGGCACCCGCCTCTGGAGTCTTGGGGCTGTCGTTCACTGCTTCTTCAGCAGCGGCAGCGGGTGCGGACGTTGCCGTCTTGGTGCCTGGATTGGTGCGCGTCGATGCAGTCGTCGGGTAGGCGGGGGTTTCACTGTCGAAGAACACGTCAGAGGGGCGGGATGCGCCTCGGTCTGACGTGGGGATGAGTGCCCCGATGCCTCGACCGAGTCCGGTCCGTTTTTTTGTAGCCATGTTGTTTATGCTCCTCGCTGGGCGATTTCGACGGCCGCTTCGAGATACGCGATCGCGCCGGTCGAGGTTGGTTCGTGGGAAATGATGGTCTTGCCGAAGCTCGGGGCTTCCGAGATACGTACGGTGCGTGGAATAGCGACCTTCAGCGTCTCCTGTGGGAAGTGCTCTCGAACGTCGGCGGCGACCTCCTGGGACAGGTTGGTGCGCCCGTCGTACATCGTCAGCAGAATCGTTGTGAGTCGGAGCTGCGGGTTCAGATCCTGGGACAGGAGGTTGAGGTTCGATATCAGCTGTCCGAGTCCCTCAAGGGCGTAGTACTCGCACTGGATGGGGATGAGCACCTCCCGCGCAGCGACGAACGCGTTGATCGTCAGCAGGCCGAGCGAGGGAGGGCAGTCGATGAAGACGTAGTGGAACTCCTGGTCGGTGCCCGTGGTCTCGTCGAGGAGCCCCGCGATTGCCTGACGCAGGCGGTAGTCGCGCTTGTCAAGGTTCACGAGCTCGATTTCAGCGCCCGCCAGGTCAAGTGTTGCCGGTACGCACCAGAGGGTCTCGATATCCGGGCACTGCTGCATGAGTTCGCTCAGTGGTTCTCCATCGAGGAGTGCCTCGTAGGTTCCCGCGGTCTCACCGCGGTGTTCGATACCGAGCGCAGTGGATGCGTTGCCCTGGGGATCTAGGTCGATGACAAGGACCCGAGCGCCAAGCGTCGCGAGAGCCGCCGCGAGGTTGACAGCCGTTGTTGTCTTCCCGACTCCGCCCTTCTGGTTGGAGATCGTGAAGATGCGCGTGTGATCGGGAAGGGGAACCTCTTTCTTGACGAGGCTCTTTCTCCGCTGGTTCAGTTCAGAGAGGGCCGTCGCGAGCGGTGAATCGTCGAGCTGCGACGCTGGTGGCGAAGCGGCATCGCCGGCAGATGAAGCTTTCAAGAATGCTCTCCCTCAAGTAGACGTCTCAATTGTGCCCCAGATCGCACGCGGAAACGCGGTGACGCTCAGGCTTGTGGAATCAGTGCAACGCGCAACGTTTGGTGGGTTTCACGTGGAACGTCGGTCGGCCACATCAACTTCAGCTAGAGGGTTGAAGTGATGTGGGCGCAGCTGACACCAAGAACTGGTCTCAGCATCAACTGGTGAGGCTTGACGAGTTCGATCCGACTCACCCCTGCCCGAGCTCTGCCTTCTCGGGGCCTCAGACCAGCAGATTCAAGAGATCTCAGGAGTGTGGTCCGGCAAAGCAGCGCACGGTGGCAGGCACGGACGCACGGACGCAGGCACGGACACACACGAACATGGGCTCACGGGCTCACGGGGTCAACGAGTTCACGGATGCGCCGACGGACACCGAAGGACGAATGGGCGAACGGGCGAACGGGCGAACGGGCGAACGGGCGAACGATGATGTTCCACGTGAAACGCTGGTCACCGAACAAATGGATGAAGGAAGGAGGGGTCGGTGACGGGTCCATTCATTCCTCCGCGAGCACAAGTAGCTTGCGTCCCCGCATCTGCTCGAATTGACTGGAAAGCTCAGGACTCGGAACCGGATAGGTGAAGTGCAACACGCTGGGTCGAATCACGATCCGAAGGCGGTAGCCGCATCGTGTGTCGACTGCACCGTCGGCCAACAGTCGCCGGAACATCAGAAGAGAAGCCAATGCCAACGGGCTCGGCACGCCCCTCCCCACTAGCTCGACAAAACTGCAATCTGCAGACCTGCGGGTCCATCCCGCCGTTGAGCAAACGTGCGGGACCCGGTGCTGACCAGACTTGGGGCTTCGACGTCTGCGAGATCTGCGAGACCGACGACAGTCAATAGGCCACCGGTTGCTTGTTGTCATCTTGCGCGGCAGTAGGATTTCGCTTTCTCAGATCAGGCAGGAACTGACCGCTGCAGCACATAGCCAAGGCAGACGGACGACGGTCGATGTCTGACCGACGGAAGCCCCGATGCATGCGACAGAGGGTTCGAATCGCGAAACCCCCGTTGCATTGCAGTGACGGGGGAACTCGGAGAATGTCGCGGCTCACCAGGCTCGTGCTCAGAAGTCACGCCCCTCAACCGATGCGTTTCACGTGGAACGGCCGGAGTTGTGACCACAGTTGGCCTGCTATCCGGGCTCCCCGAGGGAGTCCGCACTCGACCGCGTCGAGAAGGCCGGCGACAGAAGTTCGACGGATGTGTCGCATAGGGAGTGCGTAGAGACGACGAAGAGATGAAGAGATGAAAGTATTGGATCTCATTGGGTGCCACAACGCGCCTGTCTCTCGCGGTGCAGAATCGCCGGCCGTCGCTGCCTAGCAGCGTTGACCTGGTGCAGGTGACCCTAGTCGCGTTGACCCGCAGACCTACTTAAGTTTCGCGAAGGAGGGTCAGGGTCGTCACCGTCACCTGAGCCGTTTCACGTGGAACACTCCGAGTCCTTGCCAGTCGCGGACACATGCCGTGCGTGGTCCTTGGGCGAGCAACTCAGGAAGAACGAATCGGCCTACCAGGGCATCGAACGCTCACGCTCTCCAACCGGTGGGCAGCCACACACCCTGCACAAACCTTCATTTTCGATGCCCGTCACTGTTCAGGTGCACGCCCTTGTTTTGGTGCGCATCCTTGTTTCGGTTCACGTCCTTGTTTTGGAGTGCGTCCTTGTTGAAGCGTGGGCTACGACTGCCTAGGAGGCTGCGATGGTCCATTCCGTGCCCGTGCCCGTCCCGTGCCCGCAAGGGACGATGCCACTCAACCCGCGACGGTGGGACAGGCCGACGAAGACATCGCATTGCAAGAGCTGAGGGCACCAACCTGCACACATCGGTGCGGTAGACCAATTGGCACCCTGGCCTCTCACTCGCCACTAGGGGCCCTAAAGCCGGGCAGTCAGCAGTCACAACTGCCAATGCGTGAGAGGAGGAGACACGCGCGCTTCGGTGCCGCTGCGGGCCACTGAGCCGCCAAGTGTCTAGCCGACCAGTGTCCGCCGGCAAGCAGCACGGCTCCGGCACAACCCAACTAGCGCCTTCCTGTGGACGCTATGCTGCCTGCTGCTGTGATTGCCGAACCGAGGCTGACACCTCATGTAGCTTCGTCTCGCCCGGGGCAGTGTTCGAGCTATGTTCCACGTGCAACATCTGAAGAGAAACTATCTCTGCCCAGGTACGTTGCGCGAGCAGTCTGCCGCCATGCCCATAGCCTGGGACGAGGCACTTCGCGACGGTCTGCTGGGCCTACTACCGCCCGCTCATGACGGTTGATGGACCGACTGTCCGCGGGAATCTCCCTTTCAACTGTATGGGCCTGCTCTTAGTAGTTTTGCGAGCCCTCATCGCCCGAAAGAACGCCACTGCAGGTACCCGCCACCTGCCAAGACTCAGACGTCAACATCCGCGGCTCTTGTTGTTGGAGTCGCAGAGCAGCCGACTCCAGGCAACGGATCTTGCGAGCTCAGGAGGGACGAGCGAGCTGGACTCCATTCCGCAGCAATAGAAGCCAGAGATCCGACGCCGAAATTCCAGGGCGCCAGCGCGGCCCTGACCGAGTGATTGCAGGGCCTGGGTGGATCTCGTGACTCGGTCGGCTCGCGCCTGTACTCCACGACCTTGAACGCGACCATGGGTCGTCATTCAACCGGGACGGCCGCCTCCACCAGCCGTTTGAAGGCCTGTCTTGTCATTCTGATCCTTTGCTGCAGCACACCCCCGGGTAGCCATAACGCGTTCGAGAACCGAGTCGAGTGCGGTCCGTCTGAGCTTCTTACTTCGCACCTGTCCGGTTCTGAGGTCCAAGCTCCACCCCGCCATTCTCCAGTCGGTCCGCACTGCGGTGGTTCGCAGCCCTAGCCCTAGCCCTAGCCCCTGCGCTCACCCGCACACCTCACCCGCCACCCTCTCTAAAACCGACACCACTCACCGCAGGCAGTCACCGCAGGCAGGTGCAATGATCCAGAGGCGAAGCTGCCACGGGACGCCGCGACTACATAAGAACGCAGAGGGGTGAGTAGGCGATCAATCGCGTTTCACGTGAAACGAAGCGCGCGTCTTGAGCTCATTAGAGTGGCCTCATCTCGGTGCACGCCTAGTCAACGATTGCCGGTCAACCGCTGCCGAGAGGACCAGACACCATGGACTTGGAACGTGTCTCTCTGGGCTGTCCGCGTCTCCGCCCTGGATCTCTTCTTGGGTCTTCTGAGCGACTACGAGGCGTTTCACGTGGAACGGAGCCCAGTTCTGAACCTCGGTGCGGTCCGACGAGAAGCCTAGATGACAGTTGGAATGCAGTGTTCCTGTTGAAGAACCATGATGATGGGCGTCGAGATTCGACTCTTGCGGATGACAAGTTCGGTGAATCAGGAGCCGCCGGAACTACCTGCTGACTGATCTCCGTGTTTGAGGACCGGAGGCTGAACCGGCGAAGGAAACTCCTGCCCGTATTGGTCGTGGTGCAGTCCTCTTATGAGACCGATCGTTGACGGATACCTGCACTACCCACGGCGGGGCCACGGGCTCGATAATCTCTGGCGGACTAGATCCGGGTAGGGGTTTACACAGGGCGATGATCATTATGAGAAGTGATCCGAGCTGCAACCATCAGCTTCTGTTCCACGTGAAACGGCTTTGCGGCCTACATCTCTGAGTCGGTGGCCGGGGCGAGGACTTCTCGGTCCCACACCCCACTGTCCCAAGACAAGCTTCTTCCGATCTCCCACACGCTTGTGACCTCCCACACGCGTGTCTGATCCTCGGTTCTATCAAACGCCCTACCAACTCGGACCTGACCCCAGAGGAACCACAGCAAAGAGTCCCACGCAACTCCTGGCCAGACGAGAGTTCCTGATCAACAACATGGCAGCGTCCTGACATCTGCGGCCTTGAACCATGCCGGTAGCCGGCAGAGAGAGGCCGATAGGCACCTCTTCGGGAATGGACTCAACTGATGACTCCAGCCAGCCCCTTGATGCAAGGCACACGACAGACCCGCATGACGCCACTGCACATCTGGTCTTCGGCGGCGGCCTCTGGAGACATGACTCAGTTGATCAGCCACAGGGCAACGTTGGCTGCTCTCAGAGGCACCGCTACGCACGATGAGCGTGCGTTTCACGTGGAACACACCGCCCCCACAGAATGCCCCCTCCGGCTAGATCAGGATCCGGGACAGGACACTCATCGCGCCGCAGTTGCGATCCCACAGTCGCTGCTCTTAGTGAACTCCCTACTGCCGCATCTCACTCGAGACGGGCACGGTTTTGCGAACCCCATAAGTCACACGATTCGTATCGTACGGACGACAGGACGAGGCAGAGTAAACCGGCAGCGTGGCTCTACGGACGATCAGACTCCTACCGCCCGCTCCACCGCCCACTAACCCCGCCCCAACCTGCTGCGAAATTCAATCCAAATGGCGCGGCTCATTTCCTGCACGCGAGCTGAGTCGCAGATTTCGAATTGGTGTGCCGTGAGTTCCTCGCGGCTGGGTCACAGGGTCGCTGGGTCACAGGGTCACAGGGTCACAGGGTCACAGGGTCACAGGGTCACAGGGTCACAGGGTCACGGCGCCATAAAGCTACGGGGACACACGTACACACGCCATCCTGGTCCCGCCATTGTTCTCGCCGCACTCGACTCGGCCTCTAGACCGCAGCTTTCATGTGGTCCGTCCCTTTTAGCTACCCAGCCCATCCCTTCCTCACTGACAGTGGGCTGTGAGACACGGAGTTGTAGACCGGGGCGCTGCTCGTTGTAGAAGGACTCCGACCGACAACGACTTCCGAGTCCCTCACCTGTGTGCCTTCATGCTCCGCACCCAGGGGCTCATTCCAACAGGCTGCGTACGATGGAGTCTTCTCACATTCAGTGGTCCTACTGCCCTCCTGCCTCCTGCCTCTTGCCTCTTGCCTCTTGCCCTCTGGCTTCTGGCTTCTGGCTTCTGGGCGCGAGCACACGAGTTGGATACCCCCCAAGCCGTCGTTCAACACCCCAATCGGATGACCACGCTGGTGCGGGTATGGCCCGCGGGGTAACGATCGGTCCGCCGTTGTTTCACGTGAAACCAGCGCAGTCAGTGTTGAGAAGAACACGAGCGTCGACCATGGCACGATCGGCAGCCTGATCAATGAGCAAGAAGTTGCCCGACGAGCCTGAACGTCACGGATCATGCGACTCACAGCCTCTCGCCCTAAATGTTCCACGTGGAACAACTCGAAAACATGACTCCGAAACCGGTTAAGTGGTGACTTCGATCACCCAAACACAGTGATGCCCAGGCCATGGTCTCGACGGGATCCAGGATCGGGCACCTCACATGGCTTCGCGATCAGTCCAATAGATCATTCATTCGGCAGTCCTGAACAGGCTGGGCCCCCCAGCACGAGTCAGCGCCCCGCGAGAGCAGCCAAACGCTTGCGAGCAGCTGCCCCCACCCCAGCAGGCAGCTAGCTCCGCCCGACGGCGCACGAGGAGTTGTCTCAGTGGCGGCAGCTATCTCTACAACAGATAGGCGTTCAGCTTCCAGTCCCCAGTGCTCGTCCACCTCGCGCGCTGAACCAGACAGTGACATCAGTGACGTTGACGCGCCCAGCCTGATTTCACCGACGCAACAGGCACATGGAGTCGCAAGTCCTCCTTCTGCCCGCAGCCCCGCTCTCCTGGGCCGTTCCCGTACCCTCCCCAACGGAGACCGGAACCCCAATCGCAAGTAGGTGGTCGCCCGCCAGCACTGGGCAGCCAGCAGCTGTCTCTCGTCTGCCGCCATGCGCAGACTGCCAGTGGGCTTTCCCCGTAGCCCTGCACGTGTGAGCACAGCGATGACACGGGGGCTGTGCGATGTCGTGGCGAACCGCCTCAGGGCGACCTCAGTGCCCTCAGACCTCCCGCGCTCGGCCAAGACGATCTCGGGCTTGGACCAGGGAATGCAGGAGCTTCTACGCCCCCCACCTGCCCAAAGGGCTCCGGCAGAGACCAACGGGCAACGGGCAACGGGCAACGGGCAGACACAACCACCGCACCACAACGATCCGCACTACTGCCGGTCGGATCTCCGAGCTCACCAGATGTCCAGGGCACTTGGCCAAGGCATTGGCAACACCCAGTTGGATTGCCAGGAGTCACGTCGGTCGACACCGTACTCAGGCCCGGTTCCCCGACTCCTGGAAGCGTAGAGCGACGGTTTCGTGGAGCTGAGGCCTGCCGGATGACAACGGGAACCGGGGTGCAAGACAACCAGCGTTTCACGTGAAACGGCCGCTATTGACGACTCAGACCGTGCAAACTGGTCGAGAGACCCCGCAAAACAACAGAGAGACGACGCAGCGTTCTAAGAGTCCCACCTCAACTCAAGAGCGCCGAAAACTCCTCGAAGTGATCGTACTTGGCGTGATGTGACCTGCATCAGCCATTCGAGTCACACAAGAGCAAGAAACTCTGCCGATTCGGCCGAGTAGGAGCCGGATCCAGAGAGAAGGCACGCTGATTCTCCCAGAGCCGACTGGGATTGGCCCGCGAGATCAACTTTGTGCGCCATATTGGCAATCAGGATGAGTTTCACACGAATCTTCTTCGGCCCCGCACCACCATTTGACATCGCCGAACGAAGGTTCCTGCATCGAATTACATGAATGCAAGGAAGTCGATGATGAGACGAACCTGGGGTGAGCTCAAAGCAGTCAGTCGACCGTCGCGCGGACGACGCGCGTCGTCTCGGTGTCGAGCGTTTCCCCGAGCTCCTCGACACGAACGTCGGTGAGCCCGAACTTGCGGATCACCTTGCTGGCCTTCTCGATCTCCGCCTCTGCGGAGCGGCCCTTGAGAAAGACCAGCTCCCCGCCTGAGCGGACGAGCGGAACCGTGATCGGGATCAGCTTGCTCAGGGCCGAAACAGCTCGGGCTGTCAGTTGGTCGAACGTGAACTCATCGTGGACCTCTTCGGCACGAGCACGACGCACCTGCACGTTCTCGAGGTCAAGCGCATCCACCTCGCGCTGCAGCCAGTCGGTACGACGTTCCATCGGCTCGATCAGCACGAAGTTGACATCAGGACGTGCGATGGCGAGCACGATACCCGGCAAGCCCGCACCAGAGCCGATGTCCCCGACGAGGCCCGGACGGAGCAGCGGCGCCATAAGCGCCGAGTTCACGATATGGCGCGTCCACAGTCGCGGGTACTCGAGGGGCCCAACCAGACCGAGCTGCTCTCCGTACTGAGCCAGGTCGGACGTGAACGCCCGCGCGAGGTCGATACGATCAGCGAAGAGCTCAGCGGCGATCGCCGGCTCGACCTCGACTTCGGTTGGCTGCTGAGTCATACGGGAGATCCCTCTCGAACGTGAATGTTGACGCCAGACTGCGAGTGCGTCTCGCAATCAGCTCGAACCAGTCTGACACGCGAGACGGAGACCGCACCTGCCCGACTGTCGCCCACGGACAACAAAGCTGTGGATAACTTTGTGGAAAACCAGCGATCAGAGAGACTTGAGAGTCAAATCGTCTGGAAATAGCCGCTGACCAGGCATTTAACCCAAGAAGGCGCAGAACCCCCCACGGAGCGAACTCTCGCCTGTGGAAACTCCTGTGGATAAGTCCTGGATCAGGCAGACGCGACTGGGCGGATGACGGTGTGACGCTCGCGAGCCTCACCCTCAGACTCGGACACGTAGCCGCGCTCCGAGACGATGTCGTGCACGATCTTGCGCTCGTAAGAAGACATGGGGGGAAGTGCCGCGGAGGAGGCGCCTTCCTCGATGCGAGTCACGGCGCGATCGACGAGACCGACCAGCTCGGTGCGGCGCGCATCCCGCGAGCCGCCGATGTCCAGAATGAGCCTCGAGAACTCACCCGTCTCAGCCTGGACGGCCAGACGAGTCAAGTGCTGGAGGGCGTCGACCGTCTCGCCATCCGCAAGCTTCGAGAGGTTCGATTCGCCGTCCGAGTTCACCGAGATGTACGTGCGTGACTCGCGAACCTCGATGTCGAGGTCACCGTCGACGTCGCTGATGTCCAGCAGCTCCTCGAGGTAGTCCGCCGCAATGTCACCGTCGTCGCGGGTGTCGGGTGTGCTGGCCTCTGCGGGGATGGTCTCAGGAGTTGCTTCAGTCATGCGGGTTCCTTAAAACAGTGTGGCAGCGAGAGTTTGTGAGCTATTTCTTGGCAGGTGGGCTGCTCTTGCCCGAAGCTGTGCCACCGCTCGGCTTGCCGCCAGAGGCCTTCTTCTTTGCCCTGTTCTTCGACACGGGCTGCGTTCGCTGCACCGGCTGCTGAACGGGTGCCTCGATGATGACGTTGCCCTTGGAGTCCTTGCGCTCGGGCTCAACCCACTTGCCGCGTGCCTTGAGCCGGTCCTCACGAGCCTTCGCGGCTTCAGAGCCGGGCGTCGGCATGTTGCGGATGATGATGTACTGCTGCCCCATCGTCCAGAAGTTCGAGATGAGCCAGTAGGTCATGACACCGAGCGGGAACATGACACCGGAGACAAGGAATGTGAGCGGCAGGATGTACAGCAGCATCTGCTGCTGGCGGTACATCGGCGACTCCTTGGTCGCCTGCGACACGTTCTTCGAGGTGATCTGCTTCTGCGTGATGAACTGCGAGACCGTCATCACGACGACCATGACGCCGGCGAGGATCTGCACTCCGACGTTGCCGTCGTTGTTGAGGAACGTCGCACTCAGCGGTGCGCCCCAGATATCTGCCTGCGAGAAGGATGTGGCGAGCTCCTGGTTGAGGAGGCCGACACCCACCGTGTTGTGCTGTGCGCCGTTGAGCACAGAGAAGAGGCCGAAGAAGATCGGCATCTGCACGAGAAGTGGCCAGCACCCAGCCATGGGGTTCGAGCCGGTGCGCTGGTAGACCGCCATGGTCTCGCGGCGCATCGCCTCCATCGAGAACTGGTCGCGCTTGCCCTTGTATTTGTCCTGGATCTTCTTGATCTCAGGAGCGACATCCATCATGGCTCGCTGGGACTTCACCTGCTTCACCATGAGGGGAATCATGGCGGAGCGGACGACGAGCACCAGGCCGAGGATCGCGAGGATCCAGGTCCAGCCGTCTGTGCCATCGAGACCGAGCGTCGTCCACAGCGAGTGGAATCCGACCAAGATGAGCTCGATGACCCATTTGATCGGCCACAGGATGGTTCCGAGGATATCCATGAGTGTGGTGACGTCTTTCTCTTAGATGCCGCTAGCTGCCCTGGACTACGAATCCGTGGGCAGTAGTGGTGGTGGTTCTGTGTTCAGGCTCAGGCACGTCGTCAATGCCTCCGGTAGCCCAGGGGTGGCAACGAACGAGTCGTCGCCCGGTGAGGAAGCCGCCCCGGAGGACGCCATGAACCTGCACGGCCCTTAAAGAGTACGCGGAGCAGCTGGGGTGATACCGGCAGACATCTCCGTAGAGCGGAGAGATCAGCAGCCGGTAGCCGTTGAGCACGGCGATGACGACGTTTCGGGGAAACAGCGCTACCGCGCGGAGTGAGCCGCCCATCAGGTGCTCGAGCTCACGGTTCTCGGTGCGCTCGCGTCGCCGTTGGCGGCGATACGACGCACTCCTCGTAAGGATCCGAACCGTGCACGCTCCCGCAGCTCCTCGAATCCGAGCGCAGCCGCTTCGGGGTGCACGCGGTAGACGATGTCGAAGCCCGAACCCACTTCAGGGAGAAGCTCCCTGGAGACGGCTTTGAGGCGACGACGGATGCGATTGCGCACAACGGCCACACCTACCCGCTTCGAGACAATGAAGCCGAAGCGGGTAGGTGTGTCGTTGGTGTCGCGCTCGCGCACGCTGACCGTGATTCCCCGAGCACCCACGCGAACGCCGCGTCGAACGATGGCTTGATAGTCATCGCCCTTCGTGACGCGGTTCGCGTAGGGAAGCAAGAAGCTACGCGGAGAGCTCGGTGCGTCCCTTGCGGCGACGAGCCGAGAGGATGGCGCGACCCGCACGGGTGCGCATACGCAGGCGGAAGCCGTGGGTCTTCGCGCGACGGCGGTTGTTTGGCTGGAAAGTACGCTTCGACATGAGAACTCCGGAAGATACGACCCGATCGGCGGACGCCGTACGGATTTTCACAAGTGCCCTACCGAAGGGCACAACTGCCTTAACCTACGTGACCTGCGCCTGGCAGTCAACTGCCGCCAGAAGCCCCGCATTATGCTGACGAGCTCGTGCCGCGCAGCGTCGACATGCCGGATCCAGCGAAAGCGATTGGCGCGCGTCCTGATCCGGCGTAGGCTGGACCCCTACCTCTGCGAGTTATGCACAGGCAGACGCCCGTTTGTCCACAGAAGTTGTGGATATCTCACCGGGTAGATCACAATGACTTGCGCACCAGTGCCACACGGCCGGTGCGTTGACCATGCTGCGAGTGCGCAGCCAAGAAGAAACGCCGGCCCACAGAGATGCGGAGCTGGGAAGTACAGAGGGACGGGGGGAGTGCTTCGGTGACCGACCCCGTTTCGGAGACGTGGCAGACGCTGCTCTCCACACTGCGTGAAGATGACCGCGTCCCCGCTTCCCTCCTGGGGTTCCTCGGCCTCGTCGAGGCGAAGGGCGTCATGAGCGGCGCCCTGCTCCTCGAGGTCCCGAACGACATGACTCGCACGATGATCGAGACGCGCGCGCGAGTGCCCATGCTCGCGGCGATCGCAGAGCTCGACGAGTCCGAGATCAAGACCTTCGCGGTGCTCGTCAACCCGGATGCCGCTCCCCGGGCATCGGCGAGCGAGCCCCTCGACTCGCACGACTACATCGAGGTGGCACCACCACGCTCCGCTCCCGCGGCGACGAGCTCCGTCACCGTGGTCGAGTCGGAGGCGGTCGGCCTCCATTCCTCGTCGGATCAGGGAGCGCGCACACAGCCAGACCCGGAGTCGCGCCTCAACCCTCGCTACACCTTCGACAACTACATCATCGGAGGGTCGAACCGATTCGCGCATGCTGCCGCGGTCGCAGTAGCGGAAGCACCGGCTCGCTCGTACAACCCCCTGTTCGTCTACGGCGGCTCCGGACTCGGCAAGACCCACATGCTCCACGCCATCGGCAACTACGCCGAGTCGATCTACCCGGGCATCCAGGTCAGGTACGTCTCGAGCGAAGAGTTCACGAACGACTTCATCAACTCGATCGCCAACAACAGGACGCAGTCGTTCCAGGCGCGCTACCGCGACAACGACATTCTCCTGATTGACGACATCCAGTTCCTCCAGGGCAAGGACTCGACGCAGGAAGCCTTCTTCCACACGTTCAACACCCTGCACGAGCACAACAAGCAGGTCGTGATCACGAGTGACCTCCCACCGAAGCAGCTGACGGGCTTCGAGGACCGGATGCGGTCGCGCTTCGAGTGGGGCCTCATCACCGACGTGCAGTCGCCTGACCTCGAGACGCGAATCGCCATCCTGAGGAAGAAGTCGCAGGTCGACAACCTCCTGATTCCCGACGATGCGCTCGAGTTCATCGCTGCACGGGTGTCCTCCAGCATCCGTGAGCTCGAGGGCACGCTCATCAGAGTCACCGCGTATGCGAACCTCAACGGCGAGAAGGTCGATCTTGCGCTCGTCTCGACCGTGCTGAAGGATCTGGTCTCCGACCAGGACACGGGCATCGTGTCCCCGGTCGACATCATCAACCGCACTGCCGCGTACTTCCAGCTGACGGTCGACGACCTCTACGGCTCGTCGCGCTCTCAGGCGATCGCGACGAGCAGGCAGATCGCCATGTACATCTGCAGGGAGATGACGAACCTCTCGCTCCCGAAGATCGGGCAGCTGTTCGGCGGGCGGGACCACACGACGGTCATGTACGCCCACCGCAAGATCACGAAGCTCATGACCGAGCGACGAGATGTCTACAACCAGGTCACCGAGCTCACCGCGCGCATCCGTCAGAACGGCAACGGCCGCTCCTGAGTGCTCCAGCTGCTCCACATCACGACGCCTCGTGCTCGGATGTGGAGTTTTTCTTGCCCTTTTCGCCTGTGGATAACTTGTGGACTGTGGAATCGACACGCGAGCACGGACTGTGGAAAACGCCCTCGACGCTGTGGAGTCCGCGAAGTTGTGCACCCCAGTGCTCGTCAGCGTGCACAGGGCGTCCACCGCTCCACCACAACTTACATTCTTGTAGTTCCCGTGGGGCCGCTGGTGAGTTCGGAGTTATCCACAGTGTGCACAGCTGTTAATACGATGATGACAAGAAATCTATAGATATTGGGAGAGTCGATGACATCGATGGACGGTGGTCGGCTGCACCTCGACGGACTGGTATTTTCGCGTGCGCGACGCCTCGAGCATGCTGCTGCGTGCAGCACAGGATGCACGGGCGATCGGTCACAACACACCGAATCGAGGCGGCTACCATTGGGGCATTCCAACGAGAGGAACGCCTAGTGAAGTTTGTGGTCAACCGTGACGTCTTCAGCGATGCGGTGTCGTTTGTCGTCAAGCTTCTGCCTCAGCGCCCGACCCTCCCCATCCTCAGCGGTGTTGTCGTCGAGGTCGGCGAGGCAGGCGTCACGCTCTCGTCGTTCGACTACGAGGTCTCGAGTCGTACGAGCATCGACGCTGATGTGCAGGAGCCCGGTGCGGTTCTCGTGCAGGGTCGCCTCCTCGCAGATATCGCGAACCGGCTCCCGCAGGCCCCCGTCGAGCTGAGCCGTGATGACTCCGGTGTCGTCATTCGCTGTGGAAGCGCTTCGTTCCACCTCCCGACGATGCCGATCGAGGAGTTCCCGAGCCTTCCCGTCGTCGAGGGAGCCAGCGGTTCCATCGCCGGCGACGTCTTCTCGGAAGCCATCTCGCAGGTCGCCGTCGCCGCTTCCCGCGAAGATGTCGCCCCCGTCATCACCGGCGTCAACCTCTCCCTGCAGGCAGACTCCATGAGCCTCGTCGCAACCGACCGCTACCGGGTCGCGGTTCGCACGATCGAGTGGCAGAGCTCCCTCACGGAGACCGAGACTGCCCTCGTGCCGGCGAAGACGCTCGCCGAGGTCGGCAAGTCGCTCGGCAGCTCCGGTGAGATCACCATCACCCTCGTCAAGGACGACATCCGCGAGCTCATCGCCTTCTCCGCCGGCAACAAGACCGTCACCTCGCTGCTCATCAAGGGCAACTTCCCGGCCGTCGAGCGTCTGTTCCCCGCCGAGACCCCGCACTACGCGGTGCTCACGGTGAGCGACATCGTCGACGCGGTTCGTCGCGTGCAGCTCGTCCTCGAGCGCGAGGCGGCTCTGCGCTTCACGTTCACGACCGAGGGACTCCACCTGGAAGCGCTCGGCAGCGAGCAGGCGCAGGCGAGCGAGAACCTCGACGCGGTGCTCCAGGGCAACGACATGGTCGTCTCGCTCAAGCCGCAGTTCCTGCTCGACGGCGTCGGGGCCATCCACTCGCCGTTCGTGCGCATCGCGTTCACGAACTCCGAGAACCCCAACAAGCCCGGACCAGTGCTGCTGACGAGCCAGACCTCGCGCGATGAAGGCGAGTCGACGAACTACCGCTACCTGCTGCAGCCGAATCTGCTCATGCGGTAACCGGTGCACGTCACCCGTCTGCAGCTGCACGACTTCAGGAACTACGAGTCGGCCGACCTCTCGCTTGGACCCGGCGCTCACCTGTTCGTCGGCTCCAACGGCCAGGGAAAGACCAACCTCGTCGAGGCGGTCGGATACCTGGCCACGCTCGGTTCGCACCGAGTCTCGAGCGACCAGGCGCTGGTGCGCTTCGGTCAGGAGTTCGCCGTCGTCAAGATGGAGCTGGCCCACGAGACTCGCTCGCTGCACCTCGACGTGCAGATCGCGAGCTCGGGTGCGAACAAGGCGCGGGTCGGCGGACAGAACGTCCGGTCTCGTGACCTGGCCAGGTACTTTGCGAGTGTGCTGTTCGCACCGGAGGATCTGACGCTCGTTCGCGGCGAACCCGGGGCGCGACGCCGGTTCCTCGACTCCCTGCTCGTGACCCACTCGCCCAGACTGGGCGGTGTCATCGCCGACTACGAGCGTGTGCTTCGGCAGCGGAACTCCCTGCTCCGCTCCATGCGCGGGCCACGATCGTCCGACGCGATGATCGCGACCCTAGATGTGTGGGATGAGCGAATGCTCGAGCTCGGCTCGCAGATCATCGCGGAGCGGTTGCTGCTCTGCGACCGGCTCCTGCCTCACCTCGCCGGTTCGTATCAGCGTCTTGTCGGCGCCGACCACCGTCCGACGCTCTCGATGCGGGTCTCTGCATTCGGGCACGCAGCTTCCGTGATGGGCGACGCAGATGGCGAGGGGGCCGAGGTGGAGGGTGGCGAGGTCACGACGTCTGAGATCCGCGAGCGGTTCACGGCACAACTGACTGCCATGCGTCCGCGGGAGCTCGAGCGCGGAGTGAGCCTCGTTGGCCCGCACCGCGACGACGCCGTCTTCTGGTTGAACGGCCTGCCGGCCCGCGTCACGGCGAGCCACGGGGAGTCCTGGTCGTTCGCCCTTGCGCTCAAGCTCGCCGCTGCCGAGCTGGTGCGGAGCGAGTCGCGGGCCGGGGATCCCGTCCTGATCCTCGACGACGTCTTCGCCGAGCTCGATGCTTCGCGCCGATCTCGTCTCGCAGAGGCGATCGGCGACTTCGAGCAGGTCCTGATCACCGCGGCGGTCCTCGAAGATGTGCCAGTCGGGCTGCGGTCGCAGGTCATCCGCATCAGCGCCGGAACGATACAGACGGGCCACGCCGATGAGTGAGGGCGCGGAAGTCTACGCGCGCTTCAAGGAGGTCTTCGGCGGGAAGACGACCTCGCTGCGCAGGCGGCTGGCTGCGAAGGCGAAGGATGAGCAGGGCACCGACCTGTCCGAGCCCTTCGGCTTCGGACGCGACCCCGTGGCTGCTGGTTCCGCTCTCGCGGCGCTCACCAGGCAGTTCGGCTGGAACGGCCCCATCAAGCAGGCGGAGCTGATGGATGCGTGGCCCGAGATCGTCGGCAAGGAGACGGCCGCGCACTCGACTCCCCTGCACATCGAGGACGGCGTGCTGCTTGTCCAGTGCGACTCGACAGCCTGGGCGACGCAGCTCCGCGGCATGCAGACGCTGCTGCTCACGAACCTCATCGAGAGGTACGCCGAGGCCAAGGTCGAGCGCATCCGCTTTCTGAACCCGGGTGCCCCCTCGTGGAAACGCGGTCCCAGATCGGTTCCAGGGCGTGGCCCACGCGATACCTACGGCTGACGAGGCATTTACGGTCCTGGCCATTGTTTTCGTCGCTTGACGCGCCTTCTTCGGGCTTCGGGCCGGGTTCCTTGGTAGACTGAACAGTCGCTGGATCCGCGTCGTGTGAGTTTGCTCGCAACGCGGATCTTGCATGTCGCCACACAGCAAGGAGACGCCCGAGTTATGGCATCAGAAACTTCCGACCCCGAGAACACGACTGAGACGCCAGATGATGCGGGGAAGTCGGCCGGTCCAGGAACGTCGGAAGGCCAGACTGCGTCGGAAGGGCTGAACCAGGCGCCCGCTGAAGTGGCAGAGGCCCGCTCGCAGAACGATCGCGTCGAGAACGACTACGGCGCCGGGCAGATCCAGGTGCTCGAGGGTCTCGAGGCCGTTCGCAAGCGCCCGGGCATGTACATCGGATCGACGGGCCCCGAGGGCCTGCACCACCTGGTGTACGAAATTGTGGATAACTCTGTGGATGAATCGCTCGCGGGGTACTGCGACGACATCCAGGTCGCGCTCCAGGAGGATGGCGCCGTACGCGTGAGCGACAACGGCCGAGGCATCCCCGTCGAGCTGCACCCGATCGAGGGAATCTCCACACTCGAGGTGGTCCTGACCAAGCTCCACGCCGGCGGCAAGTTCGGCGGCGGTGGCTACGCGGTCTCCGGTGGTCTCCACGGCGTCGGCTCTTCTGTGGTCAACGCGCTCTCCTACCGACTCATCGCTCAGGTCAAGCGCGACGGCTTCGAATGGGAGATGGACTTCGAGAACGGCGTCCCGACGGGCGACATCCGCAAGGGTGAGCCGACGGAAGACACCGGGACCACCATCACGTTCTACGCGAACTCCGAGATCTTCGAGACCGTCGAGTACGACTTCGAAGTGCTGCGTGCCCGCTTCCAGCAGATGGCGTTCCTGAACAAGGGCCTCCGCATCTCGCTGGCCGACGACCGTGACCAGTCCACCCTCCAGGGGGACGGGCTCGCCGCTCAGATCACGGAGCTGCAGGACGAATCCGCTGCCGATATCGACGAGGCGGAGCGCACCGAGACGGGTGAGCCGAAGGGGGTCACCGAGTCGATCGAGATCCCGCAGAAGCGCTCGCAGACGTACCTGTTCGAGCGCGGCCTCGTCGACTACGTGCAGCACCTCGTCAGCCGCCGCAAGAAGCAGCCGGTCCACGAGGAGATCATCGAGGTCAACGCCGAGGACACCGAGCGCAAGATCTCGCTCGAGCTCGCCATGCAGTGGATCGACTCCTACTCGGAATCCATCCACTCATTCGCGAACACGATCAACACCAAGGAGGGCGGCACGCACCTCGAGGGGTTCCGTGCAGCGCTGACCACGGTCGTGAACCGCTACGCGAGGGAGAAGAACCTCGTCAAGGAGAAGGACGAGAACTTCTCAGGCGAAGACGTCCGCGAGGGCCTCGCTGCAGTCATCTCCATCAAGCTCGGCGAGCCGCAGTTCGAGGGTCAGACGAAGACCAAGCTCGGCAACACGGAGGCCAAGTCCTACGTGCAGCGCATCGTCGGACAGGCCCTCCAGGACTGGTTCGACCGCAACCCCTCGCAGGCGAGGGACATCATCCGCAAGGCCGGTCAGGCATCCGCCGCCCGCCTCGCCGCCCGTCGTGCGCGAGAGCAGACCAGGCGCAAGGGACTCCTCGAGACCGGCGGCATGCCCGGCAAGCTCAAGGACTGCCAGTCGAAGGACCCGACTCGCTCTGAGGTCTTCATCGTCGAGGGCGACTCGGCAGGCGGCTCCGCTGTCCAGGGCCGCGACCCCGAGACGCAGGCGATCCTCCCGCTCCGCGGCAAGATCCTGAACGTCGAGAAGGCCCGCCTCGACCGTGCGCTGCAGAACAACGAAGTGCAGTCCATGATCACGGCCTTCGGGGCCGGCCTCGGCGACGACTTCGACCCTGACAAGGTCAGGTATCACAAGATCATCCTCATGGCAGACGCCGACGTCGACGGTCAGCACATCACGACCCTGCTGCTCACTCTGCTCTTCCGCTACATGCGCCCGCTCGTCGAGCTCGGGTACGTCTTCCTCGCCCAGCCTCCGCTGTACCGCATCAAGTGGTCGAATGCCGCGCACGACTTCGCGTACTCCGACCGTGAGCGCGACGCGATGCTCGCAGACGGCAAGGCAGCTGGCCGACGCATCCCCAAGGACAACGCCATCCAGCGCTACAAGGGCCTCGGCGAGATGAGCTACCAGGAACTCTGGGAGACGACGATGGACCCCGCAGTGCGCACGCTCCTGCAGGTCAAGGTGACCGACGCGGAGGCGGCTGACGCCGTGTTCAGCACGCTCATGGGCGAGGACGTCGAATCTCGCCGGACCTTCATTCAGCAGAACGCGCACGACGTGCGCTTCCTCGATATCTAAGGCACACAGGCACCTCTATGGCTGAAGAACGCGTCACAACCACCAACGCCGACGGCGGCGACCGTATCGGACAGGTCGACCTGCAGCTCGAGATGCAGCGCTCGTACCTCGACTACGCGATGAGCGTCATCGTCGGTCGAGCCCTGCCCGAGGTTCGGGATGGGCTCAAGCCCGTGCACCGTCGCGTCATCTACGCGATGTACGACGGCGGGTACCGCCCAGACAAGGCGTTCTCGAAGTGCGCCCGCGTCGTCGGCGACGTCATGGGGCAGTTCCACCCGCACGGTGACTCGGCGATCTATGACGCTCTGGTCCGCCTCGTGCAGCCGTGGTCCCTTCGCTACCCGCTTGCACTCGGCCAGGGCAACTTCGGCTCTGCCGGCAACGACGGCGCTGCCGCCCCCCGCTACACCGAGACGAAGATGGCGCCGCTCGCGCTCGAGATGGTCAGGGACATCGACGAGGACACCGTCGACTTCCAGGACAACTACGACGGCCGCACGCGTGAGCCTGCCGTGCTGCCCGCTCGCTTCCCGAACCTTCTTGTCAACGGCTCCGTCGGCATCGCCGTCGGAATGGCCACGAACATCCCGCCGCACAACCTCCGCGAGGTCGCAGCAGGCGCGCTCTGGCACCTCGAGCACCCGGACGCCTCTCGCGAGGAGCTCATGGATGCGCTCATGGAGCGCGTCCACGGCCCAGACTTCCCGACCGGTGCGCAGATCCTCGGCACCAAGGGCATCCAGGAGGCGTACCGAACCGGTCGCGGCTCCATCACGATGCGCGCCGTCGTCGCGATCGAGGAGATCCACGGACGCACGTGCCTGGTCATCACCGAGCTGCCGTACCAGGTCAACCCGGACAACCTCGCGCTGAAGGTCGCCGAGCTGGTCAAGGATCAGCGTCTTTCCGGTATCGCCGACATCCGCGACGAGTCCTCCGGCCGCACGGGACAGCGCCTCGTCATCGTGCTCAAGCGCGACGCCGTCGCCAAGGTCGTGCTGAACAACCTCTACAAGCACACGCAGCTGCAGGAGAACTTCGGCGCGAACATGCTCGCGATCGTCGACGGCGTTCCGCGCACGCTCGCCATCGACGGCTTCATCACCGCTTGGGTGCAGCACCAGGTGGAAGTCATCGTGCGCCGCACGAAGTTCCGCCTCAAGAAGGCCGAGGACGAGGTTCACATCCTCCGCGGTTACCTCAAGGCTCTCGACATGCTCGACGAGGTCATCGCACTCATCCGTCGGTCGCCGACCGTCGAAGAGGCGCGCACCGGCCTCATGGAGCTGCTGGACGTCGACGAGCTGCAGGCAAGCGCCATCCTGAACCTCCAGCTCCGCCGCCTCGCGGCGCTCGAGCGCCAGAAGATCATGGAAGACGCGGCCCGCCTCGAGGCCATGATCGCCGAGTACAAGGCGATCCTCGCCGACCCCGTTCGCCAGCGCACCATCATCGGCGAGGAGCTGCAGGAAGTCGTCGACAAGTTCGGCGACGATCGTCGCACCGAGATCCTGCGTGGCTCCGGCGGCGACATGACCGACGAGGACCTCATTCCCGAGGAGGAGATGGTCGTCACGGTGACCCGCGGCGGCTACATCAAGCGCACGCGCAGCGACAACTACCGCTCGCAGCACCGCGGAGGCAAGGGCATCAAGGGAGCGCAGCTCCGCGCGGATGACGTCGTCGAGCAGTTCTTCGTGACGACGACGCACCACTGGCTGCTCTTCTTCACCAACCTGGGTCGTGTGTACCGGGCGAAGGCGTACGAGCTCATGGAGGCGGGCCGGGACGCGAAGGGGCAGCACATCGCGAACCTCCTGCCGCTGCAGCCCGACGAGAAGGTCGCGCAGATCCTCGACATCAGCGACTACCGACAGGCGCAGTATC
This sequence comes from Pseudoclavibacter sp. RFBG4, assembly GCF_002931515.1. Classification (NCBI taxonomy): domain Bacteria; kingdom Bacillati; phylum Actinomycetota; class Actinomycetes; order Micrococcales; family Microbacteriaceae; genus Pseudoclavibacter; species Pseudoclavibacter sp. RFBG4. The sequence continues at coordinate 76,631 of NZ_PSYC01000001.1, forward strand.
TGGTGCTCGCCACACGCGAGGGGCTCGTCAAGAAGACGGCACTCACGGAGTACGACACCAACCGTCAGGCTGGCATCATCGCGGTCAACCTACGCGAGGGCGACGAGCTCGTCTCCGCCATGCTCGCCGACGAGTCGGACCACGTGTTCTGCGTCTCGCACCTCGGAATGTCGCTTCGCTTCGAGGCGAACGATGAGGCGCTCCGGCCCATGGGGCGCTCGACGTCCGGCGTCAAGGGAATGTCGTTCCGCGATGGCGACTACCTGCTCACGGCCGCGGTCACCTCGAGCGACGATGCCTACGTGTTCATCGTCACGGAAGGCGGATACGCGAAGCGCACCTCGGTGTCGCAGTACCGCATCCAGAAGCGCGGCGGCCTCGGCATCAAGGTCGCGAAGCTGAACGAGGAGCGCGGCGGCCTCGCCGGTGCGCTGCTCGTCCAGGACAACGAAGAGGTGCTGGTCATCCTCGGCTCCGGCAAGGTCGTTCGCTCCAACGTGGCCGAGGTCTCGGTGACGGGACGCGACTCCATGGGCGTGACGTTCGCGAGGCTCGACAGCAGCGACTACGTGATCGCGATCGCGCAGAACGCCGACCGCGAACTCGAGAAGGAAGACGAGGACGGCGAGGACGGCGAGACGGCCGTCACCGCCGCCGACTCCGCCGTCGAGGGGGCGTCAGCAGGCTCAGCTGACGGTGAGACTGCCGCAGCCGAGAGTGCCCAGAGTGAGACTGTGGCAGACTCTGTCACGTCGTTCGAGCAGGACGAGACCGAAGACTGAGGTACTGATCTATGACGAGCGTTGCTGACAAGCTGGCCCAGAAGTCCAGCAAGAAGACTGCGAGCAAGCAGGTGCGCCTCCGTTTGGTGCACATCGACTTCTGGTCTGTCGTGAAGTTCTCCTTCCTCCTGTCGATCTGCTTCGGCATCATCACGATCGTCGCGACGTTCCTGATGTGGACCGTCATCGAGAACACGGGTGTGCTTGGAAGCGTCAACGACCTGCTCAACGACGTCTCCGGCTCGGCCGGCGTGGGGGTCGACGACTTCGTCACCCTGCCTCAGCTGATGCTCTTCTCCCTTGTAGTCGCACTCCTCAACCTCGTCGCGGGTACCGCCCTCGGCGCAGTTGCGGCGTTCCTCTACAACCTCGCTGTGAAGGTCACGGGGGGCCTCGTGTTCGGTTTCACGAACAGCTAGCGGCTCGATTTCCCTTGACGTGCACTTTTCGTGTATGTTGGGGCAGTCGCTTCGGGGGCTATAGCTCAGGCGGTTAGAGCGCTTCGCTGATAACGAAGAGGTCCCAGGTTCAAGTCCTGGTAGCCCCACGGTTCGATACTGAAGGTTGGTATCGTTTCCACCCGAACGGGGCCTTAACTCAGTTGGTAGAGTGCCTGCTTTGCAAGCAGGATGTCAGGAGTTCGAATCTCCTAGGCTCCACGGTGACAGAGAACCCCGGTCAGAGAAATCTGACCGGGGTTCTTGCTTTTCTCTCTAGTCGACGAAGGCGTCGGGGTAGAGCTCGGAGGCGTCGACTCCCGGCGAGTACACGCTGAGGTCGCTCACGCCGGCTTCTGCGAGCACGTCCTCGCAGAGCAGCGTCTGTCCCCGGTATCGGCCCCGCGGGGCTGTCAGCACCGCGTGGGCGGCGTCGGCGTACAGCTCAGGGGTGCGGCTGCGGCGCATGAGCTCTTCGCCGCCGATGATGTTGGCCACCGCTGCAGTCTGAATGGTGGTGCGGGGCCACAGGGTGTTCGCATCCACACCCCGTTCGGCGAACTCGGCCGCGATGCCGAGCGTGGCGAGTGTCATCCCGTACTTCGCGGTCATGTACGCCGGGTAGGCGCCGAGCCACTGGGGTGCGAGGTTGAGGGGCGGCGAGAGCGACAGGATGCGCGCATCCGCTGACTCGAGGAGGTGCGGCAGTGCGGCCCGCGAGAGCATGAACGTGCCGCGCTGGTTGATCTGGTGCATGAGGTCGTAGCGCTTCTCGTCGATGTCGAGCGTCGAGCGCAGGTCGATGGCGCTCGCATTGTTGACGACGATGTCGATGCCGCCGAACTCGGCGACGGCGCTGTCGACCGCCCGCTGCAGGTCGGAGTCGTCGCGCACGTCGCCGACGACCGGCAGCGCGCGTCCGCCGGCCTCGCGTATCTCCTCAGCGGCCGTGTACACCGTCCCCGGCAGCTTCGGATGAGGGTCCCCGGTCTTTGCGAGGATCACGACATTCGCACCGTCACGCGCGGCGCGCTTCGCGATCGCGAGTCCGATGCCGCGGCTCCCGCCCGACATGATGATGGTCTTCCCCGCGAGGGAACCTGTCTCCGTTGACTGCGTCAAAGCCGCACCTCCATGTGCATCGTGGACGCACCCACGCTACCCACGCGTCCGCCGAACCTCATGTGCGTTGTGGCACGGAGACAACGCAGACCCGGAAATGGCCGCCCTGAGCGAGTCGGAGCGACCATTTCGCGAAGGCGAACGCGAACTCGACGTGTCGGCGAGCTCGGCGCAGCCGAGCCTCCTAGTGCTCGACAGCCTCCTCCGCGCCGTAGCCCGTGAGCGAGCGCACATCCATCTCTGCGGCGACCCGAGGGTCTTCCTTCTTCTGCGGCAGCACGGAGCCGAGCCAGCCGAGGAAGAACCCGACCGGGATCGAGACGATGCCGGGGTTGTTGAGTGGGAACCAGGCGAAGTCGATCTCCTCGCCGAGCATCGCCGTCTCGGCGCCGGAGACGACCTTCGAGAAGACGATCAGGATGATCGCCGTCGCGAGTCCGCCATACATGCTCCACAGCGCCCCACGGGTCGTGAACTTGCGCCAGTAGAGCGAGTACAGGATCGTCGGCAGGTTCGCGCTGGCCGCGACGGCGAAGGCGAGCGCGACCAGGAACGCGATGTTCTGCCCCTGCACGCCGATGCCACCGACGATGGCGACGACGCCGAGGACGACCACCGTGTACTTGCCGACCTTCACCTCCTGCTCGGGGGTCGCCGTTCCGCGCTTCACGACGCTGTTGTAGATGTCGTGGGCGAAGGATGCGGCAGCCGTGATCGCGAGGCCCGCGACGACCGCGAGGATCGTCGCGAATGCGACCGCCGAGATGAAGCCCATGAGGATCGGCCCGCCCAGCTCGAGGGCGAGCAGCGGGGCAGCCGAGTTGACGCCTCCTGGCGCATCCTTGATGGCTGGGGCCCCCACGAGTGCCGCTGCGCCGTAGCCGAGGATGAGCGTGAAGACGTAGAAGCCGCCGATGAGCCAGATGGCCCAGACCACCGACTTCCTGGCCTCCTTGGCGGTCGGCACCGTGTAGAAGCGCATCAGCACGTGCGGGAGTCCAGCTGTGCCGAGCACCAGCGCGAGTCCGAGCGAGACGAAGTCGATCGGGTTCTTGCCGTACTGCAGGCCCGGCGCGAGGATCGCGGCCGGATCCTCCGCGCCGTCAAGGGCCGCCTTGTCGACCGCCGCCTGGAGGAGCGCGGAGAGGTCGAAGCCGTTGATGACGAGCACCCAGATGGTCATCGCACCCGCGCCGCCGATGAGCAGGAAGGCCTTGATGATCTGCACCCAGGTGGTGCCCTTCATACCGCCGATGAGCACGTAGATGATCATGAGCACGCCGACGACGGCGACGACGATCGCGACCCCGATGTCGTCGGTGATGCCGAGGAGGAGGGCGACGAGGCCGCCGGCCCCCGCCATCTGCGCGAGCAGGTAGAAGAAGCACACCGCGAGGGTCGTCAGGGCCGCGGCAACGCGCACCGGACGCTGCTTGAGGCGGAACGAGAGCACGTCCGCCATCGTGAACTTGCCGGTGTTGCGCATGAGCTCGGCGACGAGCAGCAGAGCGACGAGCCAGGCGACGAGGAAGCCGATCGAATAGAGGAATCCGTCGTAGCCGTTGATCGCGATAGCTCCGACAATGCCGAGGAACGACGCTGCTGACAGGTAATCACCTGAGATCGCGAACCCATTCTGGGTTCCGGAGAATGATCGACCGCCGGCGTAGTAGTCGGCTGCGGTCTTGCTGTTGCGGCTTGCGCGAATGACGATGAAGAGAGTGACCGCGACGAATGCCGCGAAGATCGCGATATTCAGGACGGGATCATTGTTCGCGACAGCGCTGGCCTGGGGTGCCAACAGCTGCCCGCTCATGCCTGGTCCGCCTTGGTGAGCTGGACGCGAAGGTCGTTCGCGAGCGGATCGAGCCGCCGGTTGGCGTAGGAGACGTACCACATGGTGATCGCGAAGGTCGTCACGAACTGGCCCATGCCGAGCAGCAGACCAACGTTGATGTTGCCGAAGACCGGGGTCGCCATGAAGTCATGCGCGTAGGCGGCAACGACGATGTACGCGCCGTACCAGACCAGGAAGAAGATCGAGAGCGGGAAGACGAAGGAGCGCTGGCGCTTCTTCAGCTCCTTGAATTCAGCCGCCTCCTCGAATGCGACGTAGTCGATTCCGCCTGGCGGTTGAGATGACGTTTCGTTCTGCATGGGGCCTCCTTGCCTCAGTGCATTGCTGCGTTCGTCAGATATGTGCGTGCAGTTCTCGACGGCAAAAGGCGGCGCTTCTTCGCATCGTTGCGAACACGAAAGCCTCATTGCCTGCGTGATAGCATCCACGCTACGCATACGACGAAGTATCGAACTACCCCCGGAAGTTGGTAGTGACCACATGATGTTCCCAGAGGCAGCCACTGAAGCGGATGTCTTCGCCGAGGCCGTCGCCCGCCTGCGCGAGTCCACGGGGTGTCCACTCTCCTTCGGCGGACCCACCCATCGCGACACGACGAATGTCCACACGATCTGCGGGAATCAGGGTCGCGGCTTGGTCGGGCTGCGAGTGCAGCTCGGCCGTGGTCTCGGCGGTCGGGCGATGCTGGAGCGTCGAGCCAGGGTCACGACGAACTACCGAGGAAGCAGCCGCATCACCCACGACTACGACGTGCAGGTCCTGTCTGAGCACGTCCAGAGCCTCATGGCGGTTCCGGTCATCGTCGACAAGCATGTTCGGGGTGTGCTCTACGGAGGATTCCGCGCTGCTCCGGATTCTCAATCGATGTCGCTCGGTCAGGCCGTCGCGCTCGGCAAGAAGGTCGAGGATGAGCTGCGTCTGCGGGACGAGCTGAAGCGCCGAATGCGGGTGGGGTCCGCGAGCATCTCCGAGCTGGGTTCCGGCGGGCTCACCGCATCCCAGCTCGAGGAGCTGCGAGGCACCTTCTCCGACTTGCGCGAGGTCGCGGCGATGCTCGGCGATGCGCGCGTCCGTGCGCGCCTTCGAGGCGTCGAGGAGCGACTCGTCAGATTCGCCGGAGATCACGGTGACCCCCGCGATCGGGAGCGCTCGAGAGCCGTCGAGTCGGCCGAGGAACCAATCAGGCTCTCGCCGCGGGAGCTCGATGTGCTCGGGCAGATCGCCCTCGGACTCTCCAATCGGGACATCGCCGGAAAGCTGATCCTGACCGAAAGCACCGTCAAGAGCTACCTCGGTACGGCAATGACGAAGCTGGATGCGAGCTCTCGCTACCAAGCTCTTGCCAAGGCGAGGCAGCTGGGGCTCCTCCCCTGAGCTGAATGCGGGTCTGACCGCAACATTCTTGCGTTCATGACCCCGTCAGTGGACTGTTACGCAACGTGTCAGGATGTATCGGCGCGGAGACCCTCTGTTCTCTTATTCTTGCGACGCCTCGTGGCTCTTCTTGCGAGGCCCTCTAGACCCTTAGAGGATGGCCGGCGCTTGCGCGCCGCATTGAAAGGACCCTCCTCCATGTCACGTCTCACCAAGATCGCCGCAGCAATCGGCGCGATCGCCCTCGTTGGAGGCCTCTCCGCGTGCTCCGCCGGCGCATCCGATGAGAACACCATCAAGCTCGGCGTCGTCGGCGCATCCGACCCGTACTGGGAGGTGCTCGTCGAGGAGGCCGCAGCTCAGGACCTCACGGTCGAGCTCGTCGACTTCTCGGACTACAACCAGCCGAACCCGGCGACGACCGAGGGTGAGCTCGACGTCAACGCGTTCCAGCACATCATCTACCTCGCGCAGCACAACGCAGCAAGCGGCGACGACCTCGTGCCGATCGGCTCGACCGCGATCTACCCCCTCGGCTTCTACTCCTCGCAGTACGACTCCGTCGAGGCGATCCCGGACGGCGCCGAGGTTGCAGTGCCGAACGACGCGTCGAACCGCGCACGTGGCCTCCTCGTGCTCCAGGAAGCCGGTCTCATCTCGCTCAAGGACGGCGGCTCGCCGTTCTCGACCCTCGACGACGTGCTCCCCGAGTCGCGCGTCACGGTGACCGAGCTCGAGGCCTCGCTCACGGCGACCTCGCTGCCTGACCTCGCCGGTGCGATCATCAACAACGACTTCGTCGAGAACGCAGGCCTCACGACGGAAGACGCGCTCACTCGCGATGACCCCCAGAACGCCTCCGCGTTCCCGTACATCAACATCTTCGTCACGTCGGCCGAGAACGCCGACAACGCGAACTACCTGAAGCTGGTCGAGATCTACCAGAACTCCGAGGCAGTCGCGGCTTCGGTCAAGGAGACGTTCGGCGACACCGCCGTGCTCACCAAGACCCCCGTCGACGAGCTGCAGACGACGCTCGACGAGCTCGTCGCCGAGATCGAAGCACAGGGCTAGAACCCACCGCTCGCGTGCTCGCCGCCCGGGACCCGATGATGATCATCAGGCCTCGGGCGGCGATCTCGCTTGCACCGACGGACGGCGTCACGACGGCGTCCACCAGCACCACCCACACGGTTCGACCGTGAAAGAAGGCGAGAGCGAACACATGGCCCTCATCACACTCACCGACGTCGTCAAGGAGTATCCGTCGCCGAAGCGCGGAGCCCCGGCGACCAGAGCCGTCGACGGCGTCTCGCTCAACGTCGAGGCTGGCGACATCTACGGGGTCATCGGCTACTCGGGGGCTGGAAAGTCGACCATGGTGCGCCTCATCAATGCGCTCGAGCCGACCACGTCCGGCAGCATCCACGTCGACGGCGTCGACATCACGACGCTCAGCGAGACGAAGCTGCGCTCGGTGCGCGCGGGCATCGGCATGATCTTCCAGCAGTTCAACCTCTTCAACTCCCGCAACGTCGCGGGCAACGTCGCGTATCCGCTGCGCGTCGCGAAGACCCCAAAGGCGGAGCGAGAGAAGCGCATCACCGAGCTCCTGGAGTTCGTCGGGCTCTCGGAGAAGGCCCGTGCCTTCCCCGACCAGCTCTCCGGCGGTCAGAAGCAGCGTGTCGGCATCGCCCGTGCGCTCGCAACGAATCCCAGCATCCTGCTCGCCGACGAGTCCACGAGCGCTCTCGACCCGCAGACCACGGCCGATGTGCTGCAGCTGCTCAAGAAGGCCAACCAGGAGCTCGGGGTCACGATCATCGTCATCACTCACGAGATGGACGTCGTCAAGGAGATCGCGAGTCACGTCGCCGTCATGGAGCACGGCAAGATCGTCGAGCAGGGCGAGGTCTTCGACATCTTCGCGAACCCGCAGGCGCCCGCGACCCAGCGGTTCGTCTCGACGGTCGTCCAGGGAGTTCCGGATGCTGCCCTGCGGTCCGACCTGCATGCGCGACACCCGGGAACTCTCGTGACGCTGAGCTTCCGCGACGGGCGGACGAACCAGGGCCAGGCGCTGCGCATCCTGCACGACGCCGGCATCACCGTCGAGCTCGTCTACGGAGGCATGAACGAGATCCGCGGGAGGTCGTTCGGCGACCTGACGTTCGCCCTGCAGGGCGATATCGCAGCGCAGCGCAGAGCGCTCGACCAGATCAGGGAACTCGCCGTCGTGACGGAATTCCAGGACACCAACGCTGGAGGTGCCGCATGAACGATGTGATCGACCTGCTGCCGAAGCTCTTCGAAGCCACAGGTGCCACCCTCTACATGGTGGCCCTGAGCCTCGTCTTCGGTGGCGTCGGCGGACTCTTCGTCGGCCTGCTGCTCTATCTGACGCGCAAGGGCAACCTCTACGAGCAGCCGGTCGTCAGCACGATCGTCAACATCATCGTGAACTTCTTCCGACCCATCCCGTTCATCATCTTCATCGCTGCGGTGCAGCCGGTCTCGCGGATGATCGTCGGAGTGGGGATCGGGGCAGAAGCGGCCATCGTCGCCATGTCGCTCGCCGCGACGTTCGGGATCTCGCGCCTCGTCGAGCAGAACCTGCTCACGGTGTCGCCAGGTGTGGTGGAGGCCGCACGGTCCGCAGGAGCGGGGCGCTTCCAGATCGTCTGGTCGGTTGTCGTTCCCGAAGCCCTCGGGCCCCTCATCCTCGGGTACACGTTCGCGGTCGTCGCGCTCGTCGACATGTCGGCCATCGCCGGTGCGATCGGCGCAGGTGGTCTCGGCGACTTCGCCATCCAGTACGGCTACCGCCAGTTCAACCCGGCCGTCACCTGGGCTGCTGTCATCGTCATCGTGGTCATCGTGCAGGGTCTGCAGTTCCTCGGGAACTGGGCGGCGCGCAAGACGCTGCGTCGCTGATCCGGGCAGACACCAGCACCCGACGATCGCGCGTCGGCGCCTCCCTGTGCGGAGGCCCGGCGCGCGTCGGCGTACGATAGCGATCGCCCGTGGTTCGGGTCGGCCCAGGCATCAGGCCGCTGACCTCGAGACCTCGGCAGAGATCTTTGGGGGTTCCGTGCATCGACGACTCGCTTCCTACGGTGTCATCGTGCGCGATGGGCAGATCCTCCTCGCGCACTGGCGTGACCGCGGCCGTTCCGGCTGGACCCTGCCCGGCGGTGGAACCGACCCCGGCGAGGATCCGATCGACGGCGTCGTCCGTGAGATCTGGGAGGAGACCGGCTACCACGCGTCCATCGACCGGCTCCTCGGCATCGACTCGCACATCATCGCGGGCCGCGACCGGCTCGAGCCGGGCAAGACGCCCATGCAGTCGGTCCGGGTCGTCTACGAGGCGAGCATCGTGAGCGGCGAGCTCCGCAACGAGCGGGGCGGCTCGACGGACGAGGCTCGCTGGTTCGACCTCGACGAGATAGCCGCGCTCCGCACAGTGTCGCTCGTGGACGTGGGGCTCAGGCTCCACGAGGAGCGTCCGGCCAACGGCCATCTGCGGTCCACTCGGGCCCACCGCTAGGCGCTGGAGGGTGTGACCCCGTCAGGGGGAGTGCGGGCGACACGAGACCCGCGAAGGCTGCGGGAGACGGCCACGGCGTTGACGGCCACGATGATCGCCATCCCGATCCACTCATGCGCTGCGGGCACCTGCCCGAGCACCACGACGCCAGCGAGGGCCGCGAACATCGGGTTGATGCTCATGAACACCCCGAAGAACCTCGTCGTCACCCAGCGGAGGGCGATGACGTCGATGGAGTACGGGATGACGGAGCACAGCACACCGGAGAGCGCAGCCAGCAGCAGTGGCCAGCCGAGCAGGCGGCCCTCCGCGATCAGCTGCACCGTGATCGGGAGTGTCAGCAGGCTCGACACGAGCGTTGCCGTAGCGGGCGCCTGGAGGCCGCTCAGGCGACCGCCGAGCATTCGATTGAGCAGGATGTAGCTCGCCCAGCAGCACGCCGCGAGCAGCCCGAGGGCGTAGCCGAGGACATCGCTCGACGCGTCTGGGAGCAGCAGCACGTACACGCCGACAGCGGCGCCGGCTGCGAGCAGGAGATCGGCCCTCGTGCGGGATGCGCAGAGGGCCACGGCGAGGGGTCCGAGGAACTCGAGGGTCACGGCGAGCCCCAGCCCGATGCGGTCGACGGCTCCGTACAAGGACAGGTTCATGGTCGCCAAGACGACGCCGAGCAGGAGCGCAGGCCACCACTGCGCCCAGGTGAAGCTCCGCAGGCGAGGGCGCGCGACGGGAAGCAGGATTGCTGCGGACACGAGCTGGCGGATGGCCACGACGCCCGAGGTGCCGAGGGGCCCGAAGGCCAGTGCGCCGAGAGCCGCGCCGAGCTGGTTCGAGAGCCCGCTTCCGGTCAGCATCGCTGCACCCGTCACCACGCTGCGTGGTGCGGCAGCGGCGGCCGTTCTCGCGGTTCCTGTCATGCGCCAATGGTGACCCCGCCCGCGCAGGCCCAGAAATGCGCGACACGCGTGAGTTATACGCTGGACGCATGAGTTTGGAGATCCGTCACCTGCGCGCCCTCGCCGCCGTCGTCGACACGGGAACCTTCACCGACGCGGCGATCGAGCTCCACTGCTCGCAGGCGGCCGTCTCCCGGGCGATCCTCGCCCTCGAGACGCAGCTCGGAACGCAGCTGCTCTCCAGGTCGACTCGCCACGTCGCGCTCACGCCACTCGGCGAGCGTGTGCTGACCCGCGCCCGCCGGGTGCTGCTCGAGGTGCGTCTCATCACCGAGGAGGTCGCCGAGACGACGCGGGAGGTGCGAGTCGGCTATGCCTGGTCGACGCTCGGTGCGCACACCGGCGCCGTGCAGCGCACCTGGCGAGCACAGCATCCCGAGTCGCATCTCGTCTTCCGGCAGAGCAACACCGCGACGGCGGGGCTCCTCGACGGCGAGGTCGAGCTCGCGGTGCTCCGCACGGTTCCCCGTGATCCCCGAATCGAGACGGTCCGCCTCGGCGAGGAACGACGCGTCGCCGTCCTCGCGAACGACGATCCGCTCGCCAGACGCAGGGCGCTGCTCCTCGACGACTTCGCCGGCAAGACCATGGCGGTCGATGCTCGCACCGGCACGACGGTCAGCTCACTGTGGCCGGCGGAACGCGCCCCGGTCTTCATCCCCACGAGCTCGCTCGACGAGTGGCTCACCCTCATCGCGGACGGCGACGTCTACGGGGTCACAAGCGAGGCCACGGCAGCGCAGCATCCGCGACCCGGCATCGCCTACCGACCGCTGCGGGACGCCCCGACGATCGAGGTCAGACTCGCGTGGTGGCGAGGTGCCAAGCCAGCGGTGGCGGACGCGCTCGCGCAGGTCATCATCGCCGCCTACGACGAAGCCCCGCAGCTCACCAGGTGAGCGCGGGGCCAGTCGTGCGTGTGTGCGGCGAGAACTACTTCGCTGCAGACGCGGGCGAGACCGTCGTGACGGGAGCGTCGAGCTCCTCGTCGGCGATCCACAGGTCGTCGTCTGCGCGGAAGGTCTGCCAGAGGGCATAGCCGACTGCGGCGACTGCGGCGACGCCTGCGCCGATGAGCAGCCAGCCACCAACACCCACGCCGGAGCTGTTGTACTTCTTGTCGTACGCCTTCGAAGCCTTCTTGGCGCGCGAGTTGAGCTCCTTCGAGACCTTCTTCGCGGTGCCAGCGGCGTCCTTGAAGTCGCCGTTCTTCGAAGCGAGGTTGCTGACCGTGCCCGCAAGCGAGCCGGAGAGGCCGGCCACGACAGGAAGGACCTTGCCGTTGAAGCGGACGCTCGCATCTTCGTACTTGTCGCGCGCGGCGTTGTAGCTGCGGTCGAAGCTGGGGCGAACGTTGTTGTCGTAGCTCTTCTGCAGCGCTGGCACGAGCTCGGACTCGGCCAAGCCCTTCGCGCTCACGCCTGCCGACTGCAGGATGCCTCGAGCGTGCTCGATGACAGACTGCTGCTCGCTCCACAAGTTTGTTGCGTCCTTGCGGAGACGCTTGAGTTCACGCGACTGCTTCCGTGAAAGGGCCATTGGTACCTCCGGACGTTGACAAGTAGGTACTGCATATCTTGGCACGCTTCTGCCACACGGAACCTGAATCACCGCACGCTGTCGGCGGACAGGGAGGAGAGAAGTCGGGGGGCTATGGAAAGATGACCAACATGTCAATCGCCACTGCACTCGCAACGATCAACACGAACCACGGCCCCATCAAGGTGGAGCTCTTCGGCAACCACGCGCCGAACACGGTCAAGACCATCGTGGGCCTCGCCACGGGTGAGCTCGAATGGACCGACCCTCGTGACGGCCAGACGAAGAGCACGCCCCTGTACGACGGCGTGATCTTCCACCGCATCATCCCCAACTTCATGATCCAGGGCGGTGACCCCACGGGCACCGGCACCGGTGGTCCCGGATTCGCGTTCGACGACGAGATCCACCCAGAGCTCAACTTCAACGAGCCCTACATCTTCGCCATGGCGAACGCCGGCAAGCAGATGGGGCGCGGCACGAACGGCTCGCAGTTCTTCATCACGACGGACCCCACTCCCTGGCTCCAGGGAAAGCACACCATCTTCGGCCGCGTCGCGGATGACGAGTCGCGCACCGTCGTCGACGCGATCGCGAAGGTCCCCACCGACGGCCGTGACAAGCCGCTCAAGGACGTCGTCATCGAGAGCGTCACCGTCGAGCAGCTCTAACCTCCAGGAGCCACTCCCCGCATGACATCACCCGAGCTGTCGCAGCAGCGTGAGAACTTCTGCTACCGGCACCCAGACCGACAGAGCTTCGTGCTCTGTCAGCGATGCGGGCGCACCGTGTGCCCCGAATGCCAGACACTCGCGCCAGTCGGCGTGATCTGTCCAGAGTGCATCCGGGAGGCGAACGCGAAGGCCAAGGCCGCCCAGCGGCCCTCGGCTCGCACACGGCTGCGACGGCTCGGGCAAGATCAGCGTCCGCTCGTCACCTACGCCATCATCGGCATCTCGGCGGTCCTCTGGCTGCTGCAGCAGGTGACGGGGGACTGGCTCACGGGCATCCTCGTCTACCACGGCATCTACTCTCACGCGGGTAGCGGGGCCTTCGAGCCGTGGCGCATGCTGACCTCGGCGTTCGCGCACTCGACCGTCTTCCACCTGGCGTTCAACATGCTGACGCTGTGGATCTTCGGTCGGGTGCTCGAGCAGGTCTACGGGCACCTGAGGTTCGCAGCGCTCTACGTCGTCAGTGCGCTCGGCGGCTCGCTCGCCATCGCTCTGGTTGCTCCGAACACCACCGTTCTCGGCGCCTCCGGTGCCGTCTTCGGTCTCTTCGGCGCGTACTTCGTCGTCATGCGGCAGGCACGGATGAACACGATGTCGCTCATCGTGCTGGTCGGCATCAACGTCGTCATGGGGTTCGTGATCCCAGGTATCGCCTGGCAGGCGCACCTCGGTGGGCTCGTCACGGGAGCGCTGTGCTCCTGGCTGTTCCTGTGGGAGTCGAAGTCGGCGAAGCCCTCGCAGAAGGGGCTCTGGATAGTGGCGGCCCTCGGCGTGCTCATCGTCGTGGGTGCCACCGTCAGTGTCTCCCAGCTACCGCTCGCGGCAGCTGGCTAGCTGTCCCGTCTGCTTCGCAGGACCAAAGAAGCCGCGCATCCGGTCGGATGCGCGGCTTTTCTGTGTTGTGCGAGAGTTATCCACAGGGTTATGCACACCTGGGGATGAATTACACAGCTGTCATTCGAGGCCCTGTGGATAACTTGTGAGGGCTGCTAGCGCCAATTCGTCGTCATGATGAAGCCGATGAACGCGATGCCGAAGCCCACGAGGATGTTCCACGAGCCGAGCTCGGCGATCGGGAGAGCACCGCTCGTCAGGTAGAACACGATGATCCAGAGGAACCCGAGCAGCAGGAAGCCGAACATGAGCGGCTTGAACCAGACCGGGTTCGGGTTGCGCTCATCGCTATCGCTCACCCCGGATGCGCGCTTGTGCCGACGCTGCTTCTCCGTCGCCGCGAGAGCGGCCGCAGCAGCGGACGCTTCCGAGGAACGGTGCTTCTTCGTACCGGCCGGAGTCTTCTTCTCCGGCTCGTCGGACTTGGAGTCGCTGGACTTCTCACGAGACATGCGGGCCATCCTATCTATGATTGCTCCTATGCCATCTGCTGAACGGCCCGGACGAGGCGACGGGACGACGTCGATCGAGGCTCTTCTCGCGGCCGACGACGGCTACGAGACCAGGTCAGAGCGACGCCTCCGAGAGCAGCAGGCCGCATCCCGGCAGCACAAGAACCCCTCGAAGCCCACCGGCTCGAAGCCGAGGCGGCGGCTCAGCATCATCGGCGTCTCGGGTGAGGTGCTCATGACCCTCGGGGTCGTCGTCCTGCTCTTCGTCGGGTGGAAGTACTGGCTCAACGACCTCATCGTCGGCGATGAGCAGAACCAGGCTGGGCAGGAACTCAGCCAGGTACTCGCGGATGGTGGTGAAGAAGCAACGACCGTGACCACAACAGATCCGGCCATCGGCATCCCCATCTCCTCGGCGCCGACGGTCACCAACGAGCGCTTCGCGATTCTCTACGTTCCCACCTGGGGTGCCGACTACGCCCGTCCCATCGCGCAGGGAATCGAGCAGCACGAGGTGCTCGACAACAACATCGGCCACTACCCCGATTCGCAGATGCCCGGTGAGGTCGGCAACTTCGCCATAGCTGGCCACCGTCTTGCCTACGGGGCTTCGATGCAGAAGATCCACGAGCTGCAGCTCGGCGACGAACTGGTCGTGGAGACTGCGGACGGCTGGTACACGTACTCCTATCGTTCCGGCGAGTACGTTGCCCCCTCACAGGTCGACGTGCTCGGCTCGGTGCCTCGCTACCCCGAGCAGACCGGCACCGACAGGCTCATGATGATCATGAGCTGCAATCCGTTCTGGTCGACGGCAGAGCGAATCATCGGCTACGCGGTGTTCGACAGCTTCACGCCACGCGCCGACGGCCCGCCGGCATCGATCGCCGCCTCCGTCGCCACACAAGGGGGTCTCTGATGTACGGCGCGCTCTGGCGTGTGCTCCCCGGGCCATGGCCCGTCAAGCTCCTGATCGCGCTCGTCGTGATCGCAGCCGTTCTCTACGGCCTGGTCTTCTACGCGTTCCCTTGGGTGGATGCACTGCTCACACCCCAGAACGACGTCACCGTCGGCCTCGGAATCGCTGGCTCTGCAGCCACACTGCCGTCCTGACAGCGACGGCTCCTCCCGATCATCGGAAGGAGCCGAAACGCGTTGCGCGAGCGCCGCGACCCTGGCCGCGTGCGTCGTGCGCCGCTACTCCTCCGTTGAGGAGGGGCCGGCGCTCGAGGTGGGTTCCGGTGCTGGCGCGGTCGTCTCCGGAGGGGCGGGCACGGACGTGCAGTAGGTGACCTCGACCTGCGAGTGCTGGGCGACTGGTCCTGGTGGGACCGACATGTTCACGATCGGGTCGCCGTCGACTGCGAGGCAGCCGGGGTCCTGCTTCACGACCGCGAGGAGCCCGAGTTCGCGGAGCGTGGCGGTCGCCGACTCGAGGGGCTGACCGATGAGGTCAGGCAGCGCCACGTTGCCCGTCGACGTCACGAGGTTGACGCTGGAGCCCGCGGCGACGCTGGAGCCGCCCGAAGGGTCGCTGCGGACGATCGTGCCGGCAGCGACCGTCGGAGAGTCCTCTGACGTGATCTGGCCGACGCTCAAGCCCGCGCCCTGGAGAGCGACGGTCGCCTGCTCCACGGTCATGCCGTTGATGTCGGGCATCGTGACCGCGGACGGGCCAGTCGAGACCAGGACGGTGATCTCCTGGCCGGGAGAGACGCTCAGCCCGGAGCCAGGGGTCGTGCTGATGACCTGGTTCTCGGGGACCTCGTCGCTCGTCTGCGCCGCACGCACGGGTGTCAGGCCGGCGTCCTCGAGGGTTGTGCGCGCCGCATCCCACTGCTCTCCCACGACGTCTGGCACATCGACGCTCGTGTCTGGCAGCTGGCCGACCTGGGGGAGGGATGACACCCAGATGCTGACGGCCACGATGACGACGACGAGGAGCGCCGCGGCACCCCAGATCCACATCGCGGGGGGACGCCGCTGCACCTGCGGCGCGCGGTCGTCGGTCTCGGAGAGCGAGTTGAAGGCGGACTCCGTGGCGCTCACGCCAGAGGGGGCCGGCCCGAAGAGCTGGGTGCGGTCGTCGTCCTCCACCTTCGTGGCGAACGCGGGCATGATGCCCTGTGCCGCGAGGTCGAGGTCGCGACGGAACTCCGAAGCCGACTGGTAGCGGTCCTCGCGGTTCTTCGCGAGGGAGCGCTTCACGACCGCATTCATCGCCTTCGAGACCTTCGGGTTGATCTCGTTGGCATCGATGGGGCGCTCGGTGACGTGCTGATAGGCGACGGCAACGGCTGAATCACCCTGGAAGGGAACCTTGCCGGTGAGCATCTCGTAGAGCACGATGCCCGCAGAGTAGAGGTCGCTTCGTCCGTCGACGTTCTCGCCCTTCGCCTGCTCGGGCGAGAAGTAGGAGGCGGTGCCGAGGATCGCCGTCGTCTGGGCGATCGTGCCCGCCGTGTCGGAGATGGCCCTGGCGATGCCGAAGTCCATGACCTTGACCGTGTCCTCCGGCGTGATCATGATGTTGCCCGGCTTGATGTCGCGGTGCACGACGCCAGCACGGTGCGAGTACTCGAGCGCCGTCAGGATGCCCGTCATGTACTCGTGGATCTGCGTGTCGGCGAGCGGTGCACCGGCCATGACGTCGCGAAGCTGCTGCCCCTCGATGTACTCCATGACGATGTAGGGCACCACGAGCTCGTGCCCATCGGCGCGCACGAAGGTGTCCTCGCCAGCGTCGAAGACGCGGACGATCGTCGGGTGCGTCATCCGGGCAGCGGCCTGGGCCTCCTGTCGGAAGCGCGACCTGAAGTCGGGCTCGCCGGAGAGCTGCGTGTTGAGGAGCTTGACGGCGACGCGGCGGCCAAGACGCTCGTCGGTCCCGAGGTAGACCTCAGCCATACCTCCACGACCAATACGCCGACCGATGTCATATCGGCCCGCGAGCGTGCGTTCGCCCTGCATCACGGAAGCAAGCTCCTCTCCCCTTGGCAGTATTCGCCAAGCTCAAGCCTCGTTAGTCTGCCGATCTTATCTCGACGCGAATGAGTGATCGGTGCCATCGAAGCTGTGAACCGCGCGTTCCATGTGGATGCATGGAGTTGAGCGAATTCGTTGCTTTGCGCAGCCGCCGGCCGGGCCGCCGAGATCAGTTCTCCGGGTCGTTCGTCGGCGGAGTCGTCGTGCTCGGCGTCGGCTGCGGGACGGTCGCCGAACCGGTCGGCGAGTCGGCACTCGTGTTGCCAGACCCGCAAGTGGCGCTGTACGAGGCTTCGACGATCGTCGAGCCGTCGTTGACGTTGACGTTCACCGAGGTTCCCGTCACGCTGCCCGGGGATTCGGCGCCGGACACGTTCACGTTGTACGCGGAGAGGCTCTGCCCGGGAGGGCACTGGAACGACGGCCAGCTGATGGTCGCCTGCGTGCCCGCCGCGTTGACGGTGACGGTCGGCGCCGTCGTCGGGGTGTTCGGCGTCTCCACGTTCGCGTAGACCGTGAGCGTCACGGTCGAACCCAGGTCGACGGTCCCGGTCGGGCTGACCGCCGTGACCGTGTTGACGTCTTCCTGGTTCGTCGCGACGGGGCCCTCGGCTCGGACTGGAGTGAGCCCGAGCTCCGAGATGCGGTTCGCCGCCGTGTCGTAGTCGAGGCCCAGGTAGTCGGCCTGCGCGATCGACACGTTGGTCGGCGTGCTGACGCTGGGGGTCGGCTCCTGCGAGGGAGTCTCGACCGGTGTGGTCTGGGTGATCGAGGGCGGCGGTGTCGTCGTCGCGTCGGCGTCGGTGTTGTTGGTCACCAGCGCGAACGCGAACCAGGCGAGAGCCGCAGCGAAGAGGATGATCGCCCCGATGAGGACCCACAGCCAGGCAGCCGGCTTCTTGCGCTCTTCGTCGGCCGGGGAGACGAGCGAGGTCGACTCCTCTTCCGCGCCTTCGACGGGGGTTCCGCCGATGAGCGTGTCGAAGTCGTCCTTCATGACCTCGGTTGTGCCCGCGGCCGTGCCGAGCACGGTCGTGCGTGCGCCTTCGTCCATGATGGCTGTGCGATCGAGCGGAGCGGTGGCGTCACCGACCTCGTCGGCGGCCGTCAGCCCGAGGACCGCGGGGACCGCCTGCGCCGCACGCGTGACGTTGCCGTCGCGCAGCGCGCGCGCGGCACGCGCGAACACCTCCGCCGAGACCGGTCGGTCTTCCGGCTTCTTCGCGATGGCGGCGAGCACGAGGTTGCGAACCGGCTCCGGAACCGTCACGGGAAGCGCCGGAGGCTCGTCGTTGATGTGCGCCATGGCGATCGCGACCTGCGATTCGCCGGTGAATGGGCGCCTGCCTGCGAGCGCCTCGTAGGCGACGATGCCAAGCGAGTAGATGTCGGTGGACGGGTTCGCGGCGTGTCCGGAGGCCTGCTCGGGCGAGAGGTACTGGACGGTGCCCATGACCTGGCCCGTCGCCGTGAGCGGCACCTGGTCGGCGATCCGCGCGATGCCGAAGTCGGTGATCTTCACGCGACGGTCCGGCGTGATGAGCAGGTTGCCTGGCTTGATGTCGCGGTGCACAAGACCCGCCTTGTGAGCGGCGTGCAGGGCGAGCGCGGTCTGCGACACGATGTCCATGACCTGGTCAGGCGGCAGCACTCGCTCGCGCTCGAGCACGGTCGACAGCGCCTCGCCTGGCACGAGCTCCATGACGAGGTAGGCGGAGCCGTTCTCCTCGCCGTAGTCGTACACGTTGGCGATGCCCTCGTGGTTCACGAGAGCGGCGTGCCTCGCCTCGGCGCGGAAGCGCTCGAGGAAGCCGGGGTCGCCCATGTACTCGTCTTTGAGGATCTTGATGGCAACGGTGCGCCCGATCACCTGATCGGTCGCCTCCCAGACCTCGCCCATGCCGCCGATGGCAATGCGCGAGCTCAGCTTGTATCGGTCTCCGAACGAAACACCTGCAGCTGGTCTCATCTGCTCAGCACCGCCTTCATCACTTGCTGCCCAATCGTCGCCGCCAGGCCATTTCCGGTCCCAGACTGTCCCATTCCGCCACCGTCTTCGAGCACTACCGCGACCGCGATCTGCGTATCGCCCGATTCGGCGAATCCTGTGAACCATAGCGAGTACGGCTCACCCTCACCGTTCTCCGCGGTCCCTGTCTTCCCAGCCACGTTGATCCCGTCAATTCTTGCATTACTGGCAACGCCCGAGTTCACGCTGCCCTCCATCATCGACTGGAGTGATGCCGCAGTCTCCTCGCTGATGGCCCGGCCATAGCTCGAGATCTCCGGTCCCTGGATCTCCTGGAACGTCGGAGTCTGGATGCTCTCGACGAGCGACGGGTTCATGACCTCGCCGCCGTTGGCGATGGCCGCCGAGATCATCGCGAACTGGAGGGGCGTCGCTCGGACGTCGAACTGGCCGAATCCGGTCAGGGCGAGCTGTGCATCGTCGTCAAGTGCTGTCGGATACGTGCTCGCGCTCGCCGTCATCGGGATCTCGAATTCGTGGTTGAAGCCGAACGCCTCGGCCATAGCGCGTACCTTGTCGGCGCCGAGGTCCATGGCGAGCTGCGCGAACGGCACATTGCACGACTGCTCAAGCGCGATGCGGAGGTTCGTGGTGTCGCCGCTTCCGCACTTCGAGCCGGCGGACGGGTTGTTCACCGAGACGTTGGTGCCCGGGAGCGTGAGCGTCGCCGGGTTCGGGAGCGGGGACTCCGCGGTGGCGAGGCCATCCTCGAGCGCTGCAGCAGCGACCACGAGCTTGAACACCGACCCTGGCGGGTTCATGTCTCCACCGATGGCGCGGTTCTGGAGAGGATCGTTCGGGTCAGCCAGGAGATTCCGGTAGGCCTCCTCGACGGTCTCGGAGTCATGTCCGGCGAGCACGGTCGGGTCGAACGTCGGCGTCGAGTACATCGCGAGGATCGCGCCCGTCGCCGGGTTGATCGCGACAGCCGCACCCTTGTACTCGCCGAGAGCATCCGCAGCCGTCTGCTGGGCGACGGGATCGATCGTCGTCTCGACGAATGCGCCAGCTGGGTCCTGGCCTGTGAAGAGCCGCTCGAGTCCCTGGAAGAACTGCGTGTCGCTGCTGCCAGAGAGCTCTGGGTTGAGGGCACCCTCGAGGCCCGTGGATGCCCCGTCGATCGAGTAGTACCCGGTCACGGCAGCGTAGAGGGGGCCGTTCTCGTACTGTCGCTCGTACTTGTAGGCAGTGTCGACGGGCGTCGAAGACGCGATCGGCGTCCCATCGACGAGGATCGGACCACGCTGGATCTCGAAGCTCTCCTCACGGGTGCGGCTGTTGCGCGGGTCATCGCGGAGCGACTCGGCCTGGAAGACCTGGATGCTCGTCGACGCGACGAACAGCGACATGAACATGATCATGACGAGGACGCCAACGAGGCGGATGTTCTTGCTCATTCGTCGATCGCCTCCGTCGGCACGTTACGCACGGTGTCGCTCAGTCTGAGAAGGATCGCGACGATGATCCAGTTCGCGAGCAGGCTCGAGCCGCCCGCCGCCATGAAGGGCATCGTGAGGCCCGTCAAGGGGATGACGCGCATGACGCCACCGGCCACGACGAACACCTGCACGGCGATCGTGAACGCGAGGCCCGTCGCGAGGAGGCGCCCGAAGTCGTCGACCCCCTGCTGGCCGATGCGGAAGCCACGCGCCACGAAGATCACGAACAGCAGCAGCACGACGAAGATGCCGGCCATGCCGAGCTCCTCGCCGATGGCCGCGATGATGAAGTCGCTCGACGCGAGCGGGGTCGTGCCGGGGCTGCCCGAGCCGAGGCCCTTGCCGATGAGGCCGCCGGCGCCGAGGCCGAAGAGTCCCGTCACGAGCTGGTAGCTGCCGCCGTCGGCGAAGTACATCTCCTCGTCGAACGGATCGAGCCAGGCGTGGACGCGGAACTCGACGTAGCCGAGCGTGTTCGCCGCGATGAGCGCGCCGCCGATGAACAGGCCGAGGCCGATGAGCACCCACGAGAGGCGGCCGGTCGAGACGAAGACCATGACCAGGAACAGGCCGAAGTAGAGCAGGGAGGTTCCCAGGTCGCGCTGGAAGACCAGGACCCCCATGCACACGGCCCAGACGACGAGGATCGGTCCCAGATCTCTGATGCGAGGGAAGCGCATCCACAGGAACTTCTTGCCGACGACCGAGAGCGAGTCGCGCGCGGTCACGAGGTAGCCCGCGAAGAAGATCGCGAGCGCGATCTTCGCGATCTCACCCGGCTGGAAGGAGAAGCCGGCGATGCTGATCCACACGCGCGCGGCGACGTCGGTGCGCCCGAGGCCCGGGATGAGCGGCAGCAGCAGGAGCACGATGGCGATGGCCATGAACACGTACGTGTAGCGCTGCAGCACACGATGGTTCTTGAGCAGGATGAGCACCACCATGGCGACGCCGACGGCGAGCATCGTCAGCACGATCTGCTGCGTCGACGGGGTCCAGAAGACACCCTCGAGATCGGAGTTGCTCAGATCGATGCGGTAGATCATGGCGATGCCGAGGCCGTTGAGCACCGCCGCGATGGGCAGGATGAAGGGGTCGGCGCCCGGCGCGCGGAAGCGCAGCACGATGTTCACGCCCAGGGTCAGCGCACCGATGATGGCCGACAGGGTGACGACGTTGAAGTCGAAGGTGCCGCGCACGCCGAGCTGCACGAGCAGCAGCGCCGAGAAGTTGATGATGAACGCGAAGACCAGCAGGCCGAGCTCCATGTTGCGGAGCCCCTGACCCGTCTTCCTCGGGGCGCCGGGCACGACGGGTGCCTCTTCGCGTTGCTTACTCAGGAATGGCATCTCGGAGCCGTTCCACGATCTCGTTGGCGGCCTCGCGGTCGCCGGCGCTGATCGTCTTGTCGACCTGCGACTGCTGGTACTCAGGCAGGCTCGAGATCTTGATGTCGGTCGTCTCGGTGAGCTCGTGCAGGGTGATCGGGCCGATGCCCTGCTGCACGCCCTGGTAGACCGCGACGTAGCCGACGCTCTCACCGACGTAGTACTGCTGCTGCGTCCAGTTGTAGGCGAGGAGCCCAGCACCGGCGACCGCCGCGAGGAAGACGATGGATGCAGCGAGCCACGAGACCTGCCGGAGCCGCTTTCGTCGCTTGTCCTCCGCGATGAGCTCCTGCAGCGCCTCGTCGCTGAATGGCACGAACTCCTCGTCCTGCGGGCGAGGGGCGGGCCGCCGAAGGGGGTGCAGGATGGACGGGATGATCTGGTTGCTGCGCTTCTGCAGGTTCGCCGAGTAGCGAAGCGGGTTCGCGGCTGATCCCACGACTCGCGTCTTCATGGGCTCGAGCGCCTCGGGGCCGATCTCGAGCATCACCACGGTCACGTTGTCCGGTGCGCCGTTGTCGAGCGCGAGCTGCACGAGGTCGTCGCTGATCTCGCGGCTCGATTCGTCCATGCGTGCCAGGGTGCGCTCGATCTGCGACTCGTCGACGTAGCTCGAGAGGCCGTCCGAGCAGAGCAGCCAGCGGTCGCCCTCCTGGATATCGAAGACCTCGGTGTCGACATCAGGCCTGGTCTCGACGTCGCCGAGCACGCGCATGAGCACCGAGCGCCTCGGGTGCGTGAGCGCTTCCTCCGCTGTGATGCGGCCCGCATCCACGAGCCGCTGCACGAACGTGTGGTCGACGGTCATCTGCACGAGGGACCCGTCGCGGAAGCGGTAGACACGCGAATCGCCGATGTGCGCGAGCACGAGGGACTGGCCGACGAGGCTGAGGGCGCTCACCGTGGTTCCCATGCCGCGAAGCTCACTGTGCTCCTCGACGGCACCCGCGATGAGGGCGTTCGCGTCGAGCAGCATCTCCGTCATCGCCTGCTCGGCGTCTTCGGTGCTCGAGTACTGCTCGTCGTTCTCCGCGAAGTGCTTGACCGCGATCGCGCTCGCCACGTCACCGCCGGCGTGCCCGCCCATGCCATCCGCGACGACGAACAGGTTGGTGCCGACGAAGCCGGAGTCCTGGTTGTTGCTTCTGACCTTGCCGACGTGGGAGACGGCGCCGGCGCGCGCGATGACCAGCATGCCTATCGCAGCTCGAACGTCGTCGTCCCGATGCGGACAGGCGTGCCGACCGGTACGTGGGTCGGCTGGGAGACGCGCTTGCCGTTGACGTAGGTGCCGTTCGTCGAGTCGAGGTCCTGCACCATCCACGCATCGTTCCAGAGCAGCAGGCGCGCGTGGTGCGTGGAGCTGTAGTCGTCCTGGATGACGAGGTCGGAGTCGCCGGATCGGCCGATCGAGAGCGGTTCGCTGCGCAGCGACAGCTCCGTGCCGCGCTTCGGGCCGGAGGTGATGACCAGCTTGCTCGGCCGCTCGGAGCGCGCAGCCGGACTGGGCACGGGAGTCGGCGGCCGATGGCTGCCGGGACCAGCATCACCCGAGTCGGAGGAGCGGACGGGAGGAGCAGGCGCGGGGGCCGGTGCCGGCGCGGCGTCGCTGTCGCTGTCGGCCGAGGCGAACACCTGCTGGCGCGACTTCTCCATCGCCTGCTTGTAGGCGGAGGATCGGGTGCCGAAGAGATCGCTCCGAAGCGAGTAGATGACAGAGAAGACGAAGATCCAGAGCGCGGCCAGGAAGGCGAGGCGCAAGACGAGGAGAGTCAGCTCACTGGTCATGTGAGGCCTCCCTGTCGCGGGAGGTACCCGGTGTCGTCGCTCGGGTCGGCCTGGGGGATCACCCGGAACACAATACGGTGACGACCGATCTGAATCGTCGAATCGGGCTCGAGGCCCGCTTGCGAGATCGAGCGGCCGTTGACCTTCGTCCCGTTCGTCGAGCCGAGATCGCGGATGCCCGCACGCTTCCCGTCCCACACGACTTCGGCGTGCTTCCGCGACGCGCCGGTGTCCGCGATCGTGATGTCGGCTTCGGAGCCGCGCCCGATGACCGTCGAACCGACGCCCACATGGATGCGCTCGCCATCGACGTCGAGGATGGGGGCCCAGGCGACCTGGCCCTGCACGCTGCGCGAGTCGACCTCGATGCGCCCCTCGGAGAGCGAGTCGTTCTCCAGGAACTTGATGCTGAGGCCACCCGAGAACTGGTAGCCCTGCTTGGCGGCGTGCTGCTCGACGACGCGCATGAGCTCGTCCTGGATGCCAGCGATCTGCGAGATGCGCGTGTAGTCGACCGGCGACATCTGCACGTTGAAGCGGTTCGGAACCAGCACGCGGTCGCGTGTGACGATCGACGCCCTGGTGTCCATCTCGCGTTTCAGCGCGGCGCTGATCTCGACGGGCTGGAGCCCAGAGCGGAAGGTCTTCGCGAACGCACCATTGAAGAGACGCTCGAGCCCACGCTCAAATCTGTCGAGGATTCCCACATGTCTCCTGGTTCTCGAGGGCACGCAACAGCCCGCACCGGGTGGCGCGAATCTGTTTCATGCTAACGGCACTGGGCTGGATGTCCGACTTCTTTGCCTTCGCTATGGGCTTCCGGTGCCCCGTCTGGGGGCTTTCCAGTGGGCGTTCTCGGGTCTCGAACGCGCGCATCCACGCCCCGGTTTCGCACTCTGCGACAGTGTCTGGTAATCTCTCGGAGGTTGGCGCGAGTGGCGGAATTGGCAGACGCGCACGGTTCAGGTCCGTGTGCCTTCGGGTGTGGGGGTTCAAGTCCCCCCTCGCGCACCAGGGTCCCAGACCAAGAGCACTGGGAATGCGAAACCCCCGGAACTTCGGTTCCGGGGGTTTCGTCGTCCCGCCTCGAGCCCACACCGGTGGACTTATGTCGAGCTTCAGGACTTGCTAAGGTGGCCGATCTGTCGAGCGTCGCCGCTCGGGTAGGTCGAGGCGGCGACGTCCTCGGTCCGAGGCTTGAAACCTCCAGCACTCGCTTTCTGAGAACCTGGAGGGTTTTCTTGTCTTCTGACGCGTCTTCCGTCAAGCGCGCATCCGCGCCACGCACCATCTCCAAGTGGTGGGCGCTCGCCGTGCTCGCCCTCACCCAGCTCGTCGTCGTGCTCGACGGAACGATCGTCACGATCGCACTGCCGCAGGCGCAGATCGAGCTCGGCCTCACCGACGTGCAGCGGCAGTGGGTCGTCACCGCCTACGCCCTCGTCTTCGGGGCGCTCCTCCTGCTCGGCGGTCGTATCGCCGACTACTGGGGACGCAAGCGCGCCTTCCTCGTCGGCATGATCGGCTTCGGGGTGGCCTCGGTCTACGGCGGCTTCGCCCAGAGCGCCTTCGACCTCATCCTCGCCCGCGGGCTCCAGGGACTCTTCGCCGCGCTCCTCGCGCCAGCCGCCCTCGCGCTGCTCACCGTCAGCTTCCCCTCCGGCAAGGAGCGCACCACCGCGTTCGCCGTCTTCGGCGCCATCGGCGGAAGCGGGGCCGCGGTCGGCCTGGTGCTCGGCGGAGCACTCACCGAGTTCGCCAGCTGGCGCTGGTGCCTGCTCGTCAACGTCTTCTTCGTCATCGCCGGTGTCATCGGCGCGCTCATCGTCCTGAAGGAGAGCAAGGCAGAGGGTGACAACACCTACGACCTCTGGGGCACGGTCACCGTGTCGCTCGGCCTCGGCTCGCTCGTCTACGGGTTCAGCCTCGCCGAGGAGGGCTGGGGATCCCTCGGGACCATCGGCTGCCTCGCGCTCGGCGTTGCACTCCTCGCCGCGTTCGTGTGGATCGAGACCCGCGTCGCCCAGCCTCTGCTCCCGCTGCGGGTCGTGCTCGACCGGGTGCGCGGAGGAGCGTTCCTCATCCAGGCCGTCATCGGCAGCGTGCTCATCGGCGCAACCATGTACCTCGCGCTGCACCTGCAGATCGTCATGGGAATGGAGCCGCTCGTCGCAGGCCTCGCGAACGTCGCGATGACCGTGGTCATCCTCGTATGCGTCCCCGTCTGGGCGCGCCTGCTCCCCAAGTTCGGGCCGCGCCCGTTCATGGTCATCGGCCCGATCGTCGTCGCTGGCGGACTCCTGCTGCTCTCCGGGGTGACCGTCGACGGCAGCTACCTCACGCACATCCTGCCCGGACTCGTGCTGCTCGGCATCGGCCTCTCGATGATCTTCGTCCCGCTGCAGAACCTCGCGCTCACGGGCGTGGAGCCGCACGACGCTGGTGCCGCAGCGGCAACCGTGAACTCGACCATGCAGATCGGTGGGTCGATCGGCCTCTCCGTTTTCACCGTGTTCTACGCGAACGCTGTCGCTTCGGGAGTGGAGGCGGGTGAGACGCAGCTGCAGGCCTTCACGAACGGCTACTCGGCGGTCTTCCTGGCCGCCGCGGGTGCCATGCTCCTGGCGGCGCTCATCGCCGGCTTCATGATCAGGGGCACCAAGGACCGCCCGCTCGTGCAGTCGGAACCAGCCGAGCAGGACTCCCTCGTCTCGATGCACTGAGCTCGCCCTGACCAACTTCAGTGCTGATCTGGTCGTTCCGGGTCGTCTCGAGCGAATCCGGGGCTTCGCTGCACTGAAGTTGGTCAGTCGTCGTCGCTAGCTGCCGTCGCTCCAGCGCTCGAGACCGTGGCCCTCGACCGATCGGCCGCCGAGCTGCACCGAGTCGTCGCCGAGGTTCACCGCGAGGAGAGCCCGCTCGCCCTCGTTGCCCTCGGCGATGAACAGGGCCGCCGTGTTCGCGAGCTCTTCCGTGCGGATGCGCGCTGTCGCGAGCCAGGGATGCTGGCGCCGGAACGCGATCGCGTCTCGGTGCGCCTGTGAGTAGGCGTTCTCCGGCCACTCCTTCGGGTCGCGCGGGAACTCCGGCCTGATGTCGTCGTCTCCACCGGCCCGCTCTTCCTTCAACGCCTCGAGTCCCCGCTCGTCGCCCGCGTACACGCTCGGGGCACCCGAGAAGAAGAACAGCATGGCGATGGCGATGGCGTGGTTGCGCTCATCGTCGATGGCGCTCGCGATGCGCGTCACGTCGTGGTTGCCGAGGAACGTCATCGGAAGGAAGTGCTCCGCGAAGTCGTTGTGCCGCTGCAGCGACCAGTCGAGCTCGAAGAGGTTCTGCTCCTGCACGGACGAGCGCAGCGCCTTCCACAGCTCGTACTGCGTCATCGAGTCGAGGCCGGACTCTCGCACGTACTCGTCGTAGTCGCCGTGGATGACCTCTCCAACGAACCACGAGTCCGGGAACCGCTCACGCAATGGGTCGATCGTCGACCGCCAGAAGAGCGGCGGCACCGCGTAGGCCGCGTCGAGGCGCCACCCGTCGACGCCCCGCTCCAGCCAGTGCGCCATGGCGACCTCGACGAGCTCGACGACCTCCGGATGCTGGTGGTTGAGCACCACAAGCGAGTCGTGGCCCTCGAACACGTCGACGGCGAGTCCATCGACCTCACGCGCATCCGCGCCTCTCGAGAACCGCGCAGCGGCTCCCGAGTCGGGTCCTGCCTCGACCGCCTCGCGCCACCACGGGTGCTCGCGGCCCACATGGTTGAAGACACCGTCGAGGAGTACGCGCACGCCGCGCTCACGGCAGGCGGCGATGAGCGCGTCGAAGTCCGCATCGTCGCCGAGCCGCGGGTCGATGCGGAGATGATCGACCGTGTCGTAGCCGTGGGTCTGCGAGGCGAAGATCGGGCCGAGCAGCAAGCCGTTGAGACCGAGAGCGACGAGTTCGTCCAGCCACGCCGTAATGCGATCGAGGCGATGCTCGACGGGGCTCGAGAGTGGAGCGCCCGCCGTGTCCGCACCGACGAAGCCGAGCGGGTACACATGCCACCAGAGTGCGGTCTGCGGCCAGGGCTGAGGAGCTGGAGTCATCGTGTCAGGCTAGTGAGGCGTTCTGGGAAGCACTCCGGGAGCGCCTGCGACCCACCCCCGCCTCGCCTCGGCGTGAAAGACTGCCTTGGTCCTTCCCCTGACAGCACCGAGGAGTCCCCACAGATGTCGATCACCCCGCGCTCAGGCTCCTCCTACTTCCTCTCGCACGGTGCCTACGAGGCCTCGATCTCCAGCGTCGGCGCGACCCTGCGCGAGCTCACGCACAACGGCAGGCACCTCGTGCACACCTTCGACATGGATGAGGTTCGGCCCGCGTACAAGGGGGCGACGCTCGCCCCGTGGCCGAACCGCATCATCGACGGCCGGTACCGCATCGACGGGCAGGAGCTGCAGCTGCCCCTCTCAGAGCCCAAGCGCGGGCACGCCCTGCACGGCCTCGCCCTCTGGCTCGACTTCACACCGGAGGATGTGCGCCCCGACCTCGTCGTGCTGACGGCCACGATCGAGCCGCAGACGGGCTACCCGTTCCGCATCGAGGTGCGGACGAGCTATGTGCTCGGCGATGACGGCCTCACCACGACGGTGGAGCTGCGCAACGTCGGAGCCGGGACCGCACCGGCCGGCGCATCCACGCACTCGTACCTCGTCGCCGGCGAGGGACAGATCGACGAATGGACCCTCGAGTCTCCCGCGCAGAAGCTCATGCACGCCCACGGCGCACGTCTGCTCCCCGGCTCGGTCGTCTCGGTCGAGGAGGTCGCGGGGGCCTTCGACTTCCGGGCCGCACGGCGCATCGGCGAGATGGAGATCGACCACGCCTTCACCGACGTCTTCGGGGAGGGCGACACCGCCACGGTGACGCTCACGACCCCCGAAGGCACGGGCGTCGGCATGACCTGGAGCACGGACGCACCGTGGGTGCAGGTCTTCACGAGCGATCAGCCCGGCATCGAATGGGACCGCCAGGCTGTCGCGGTCGAGCCCATGACCTGTGCACCCGACGCCTTCAACTCCGGCCTCGACCTCGCCTGGCTCGAGCCCGGCGAGAAGCTGGAGACCGCGCAGCGCATCTTCGCGATCTGACGCTCGGCGCACGCAGGGAGGCCGTCCGAGTCGTCCCAGAGCGTCACGTCCCAGAGCGTCACGACCTAGAGCGTCACGACCCCGATCGAGGCGATCAGCGCGTGGTCCCTCTCCAGATGAGGGAGCATCGCCGCCCCGTCCAGCGGGTGGCTCTCGCCCACCGCCACCCGAGCCTCCGGGACCCGCTCGAGCAGCGAGCGTCGGAACGCCGCCGCCACATGCGGTGACGAGAACACGTTGCCGATCGCCCGCACCTGCACGACCTCACGATCGCCGGGCAGACCGACCCGCGCGAGCCCGGCCGCGACCGAGGCGGCCAGCTCCGAGCCCGCCGCGGCCAGGATCCCGGCAGCGACCGCATCCGTCTCAGCCAGGTCGCCGACCGACCGAGCGAACGACGCGATGTGACGGACCTTCCCCTCGTTCGTCTGCAGCGACACGTACATGCTGGGCAGATCCGGGTGGTGGGCGAGCACGACCTCGGTGAGCGCCGTCTCAGGGCCACGACCATCGAAGGCGCGCATCACCGAGTCGAGTGCGGCGCGACCGATCCAGTACCCGGAGCCTGCGTCTCCGACGAGGTAGCCCCAGCCGTCGACCTGTGCGAGGCGTTCCTCGCCGACCGCGAGCGTCACGACACCCGTGCCGGCGGCGACGACTGCACCGAGCTCGGATCCGAGGGCCCCCAGGAAGGCCGAGATCGAATCGTGCGCGATGAAGACCCTCGCGACGCCGAACTGCCCGACCAGCAGGGCGAGCTCGTCCGCAACCGTCTGCGCGTGCGTCACCCCCGACACGCCACCGGACACCGTGACCCCCGCCAACCCAGAATCTCGCAGCGACTGCTCCACGACGCTCGCGAGCTGCGGCGCCAACGGGAGGTCGGTGCGAATCGCGGCGAAGGAGCGCACCTCGCCCGAATCGATCTGCGAGCGGATGCCACTCTGGCCAGCGTCGATGGCAAGAACAGGCGAAGGGGAGAACGTCGTCGTCATGCACCGAATCGTATTGCAGAGAGGCGACGGGTAGAGGTGCCCGCGTCACGAACACACCAACGGTCCTAGGGTGAACGCATGACGACACCGAGCCAGTGGAACGGACAGCCCAGCCCCGACCCCCATTCGAACGCAACCCAGGGCGCGTCCGGCTACGGCACTCCGCCGAGCGGCGCACCCGCCGCCTACGGTCCCGCTGGCCAGGCAGCGTCGGGCCAGGCAGCGTCGGGCCAGGCCTCGACTGGTCAGGGATACGGTCAGGCGTCCGGCGAGTACGCGCAGCCGGGTGGCTACCAGCAGTCCGGCGGTTACGTGCAGCCCGGCGCCTACCAGCAGCCAGGCAGCTCTGCCCAGCCCGGCGAGTACGCGCAGCCGGGCGGCTACCAGCAGCCGGGCAACCCTCAGCAGGCCAAGACACCGAGCCGGAAGCAGCTGGCCACCTTCACGAGCCTTCGCGAAGAGCTCTCCTTCTCGACGAACCTCTTCGGCATGATCTCGCTGGCGAGCGCGCTCGGGGGGTGGGTCCTCACGACCTTCCTCTCCTTCGTGATGAGCATCCTGGCGCGCACTGGCGGCTACGAGATCTACGGGGTGCTGAGCCCCGCCAACGGCATCCTGCAGCTGCTGACCTCCGTCGCCGCCATCGTCTTCGGCATCCTCGCGCTTCGATCAAGCGGATGGCGCAACATGCCAGCCTCCGTCGGCTCCGTCGTCGGAGTCATCACCCTCGTTCCCACGGTTTTCTTCTTCCTCATCGGCCTGATCCCGTTCTCCTACTGATCAGGATCCCGAGCCGTTCTTGTAGAGGTCCGCAAGAGGACACCGCGTTTCGTCGTACTAAGCTCACACCTTGGCTGCGTGTCACGCGGCCGTACGCGGTCGAGCAGGCCCGTGCATCCAGTCGATGAATGAGGCGAGAGTTCTGAACGCTCCAGCGAGCCCCCACCCCAAGTCAACCGCCGGACACGTCGTGCCCCCGGCAGACGCCAGGTCCTGGTTGCTCGTCCCGGCGTCCAAGCCCGAAGCCTTCGACGCCGCGGCGGCCTCGCGCGCCGACGTCGTCATCCTCGACATCGAGGACGCCGTCGACCCCAAGCACAAGGCCGCGGCCCGAGCCGACGTCATCGCCTGGCTCAAGGCCGGCAACGCCGCCTGGGTGCGCATCAACGACACCCTGTCCGACTTCTGGGCTGACGACGTCGACGAGCTCGCGGGAGTCCCCGGACTCCTCGGAGTCGTGCTCGCCAAGACGGAGCAGGCCGAGCAGGTCGTCAACACGTACCAGCGACTCGGGGCACGCATCCCCGTGGTGCCGCTCATCGAGTCGGCGCTCGGACTCGAAGAGGCCACGAACATCGCCCGCGCTGACGGCTCCTTCCGCCTCGCCTTCGGCAGCGGCGACTTCCGCCGCGACACCGGCATGTGGGCGACCCGCGAGGCCATGGCCTACGCACGCTCGCGCCTCACCGTCTCCTCCAAGGCGGCCGGCCTCCCGGGCCCCGTCGACGGACCCACCACCGACGAGAGCCTCCGCGTGCTCCGCAACGAATCCGAGTGGACGCTCGAGCACGGCATGACCGGCAAGCTGTGCCTCCGCCTCGAGCAGACGGCCGTCGTCAACGAGGTCATCTGCCCGCAGACGAGCGACATCCTCTGGGCACGCGAGTTCCTCGCCGACTTCGACGCTTCCGGCGGAGTGGTCCGCGACGGCAGCGACCTCCCGCGTCTCGGTCGAGCACGCAAGATCCTGCGCCTCGCAGAGGCCTTCGGCATCACAGTGGAGGCCTAGAGAGTTCAGCCAGGGTCGGCTTTGCGCCGATCGCTCGGTTCCGCTCCGCAGTTGCGGGCCGCTCGCCCCCGGTGGGCGGGTTGCCCGCGACTCGTTCACAGGCGACGCTGGATGCGCGCTCGCTAGAGTCGGGCAGGTCTGATTCCCGAGCGAGGAGCAATCTTGGTCACCACTCTCAGCGTTGGCGACAGCGCCCCCGATTTCGCGCTCACCGACCAGCACGGCGAGATCATCCGCCTCAGCGACCTCGTCGGCTCGCCAGTCGTCGTCTACTTCTACCCGAAGGCCGGCACGCGCAAGTGTACGCAGCAGGCGTGCGACTTCCGCGACAACTACGCGGCACTCAGCGACGCTGGAGTCACCGTGCTCGGCATCTCGCTCGACCAGCCGAGAGAACTCGCCATCTTCGGCGAGGAGCAGCAGGTGCCGTACTCGCTCCTCAGCGACTCAGGGGCGACGGCCATGGAATGGGGCGCGTGGGGCGAGCGTCCCGTCGCGGGAATCGCGGGAACGGGAGTCATCAGGTCGACCTTCATCGTGGATGCGACCGGGAAGCTCTCCTGGGTCGCCTACGACATCGACCCGGACGGCCACGTGGAGGAGCTGCGCGCGAAGCTCGGCATCTGAGCCGAGCGGGAGGCAACGGGTCGTAACCGTCGGTCACGACGTCAAGAGCATCGCGCGGTGTGCGTGAGAATCGGAGACACATCCACCGTCTCGAGGACCCCATGACCGACACCACCATCGCCTCCACCTCCGTGCTCGACAACCCCGCCTGGAACTCGCTGACGGGTGCCCACGCGCACCTCGCGGTCGGCGGCGACCTCGTCAAGCGCTATCCGGCCGACGTGTCGCCGTTCGTGGGCGTCCGCTCCTGGGAGGAGCCCGGCGTCTGGGACGCGATCGCCGAGCTCCTCGGCTCCGGGGCAGAGCTCGCGATCTCGCACGCAGACCCCGAGGTTCCGGCCGACTGGGCACAGACCTGGCGCGGCGAAGGGGTGCAGCTGGTCGAGACGCCGCGCCTGCAGACGAGACCGGACGAGGAGATCGTCGAGCTCGGGGCAGACGACGCACCTGAGATGCTGGCGCTCGTGGAACGCAACCAGCCCGGCCCGTTCCTGCCGCGAACGTACGTCCTCGGGCGCTACGTCGGCATCCGCCGCGAAGGAAAGCTCATCGCCATGGCCGGGGAGCGACTCCACCCTGCGGGTTGGACGGAGATCAGCGCGGTCGCGACCGACGCCGACTACCGCCGACAGGGACTCGCATCACGTCTTGTGCTCGACGTCGCCTTCCACATCCAGGAACGCGGCGATCGTGCACTCATGCACGCTGCGGCCGCCAACACGGGCGCCATCGCCGCGTACGAGAAGCTGGGCTTCGAGCTGCGTCGGGCCACGCCGTTCACCGGCGTGCGCGTTCCCTGAGTCCGTCGAGGCCGACCCGGCCCCTCACGACTGGGCCCGGGGCTCAGTCATCGAGGTCTTCGTCCTCCTCGGGAGGCGGCGGGAAGGCCCGCCCCTGCGGGAGCGCGATGGCCTCGCTCACGACGTGCTCTCGCAGATACTCACGCAGGTACGGCGTCGTGAACTGCACGCTGCCGTAGCCCGCGGGCTCGATGATGCCGGCGTTGATGAGTCGCTGGCGGTACACGCCCACGTAGCCGGCCTTCGCGCGCATCCGCAACCGGATATCGCTCGAGCGCGATGGCCCGTCGTCGCTCGCCATCGCGGCCAGGTAGGTCCGGTCGCCGATGGACAGTGCAGCGAGGGTGGGTTCGTAGATGTACTGGCCCATGGCCTGCCTCGCGAGCCGAACGGCCCGGCGGGCGTGCGCGAGCTGGATGCGCTCGGCGGGGCCGGCCTCCTGCCACGATTTCGAGCCGATGAACTGCACGAGGAACGGGTACCCCTGCGTGCCCCGTACCGCGTAGTCGAGGGCGTCGTCGTCGATGCTGCGCCCACCCTCCGCGATGGGCTCCCGGAGAGCCCTCGCTGACGCCTCGTAGTCGAGCTGCCCGAGTTCCTGCACGTGCGCGCGGCGCAGGAACGTCAGCATGCGGTCGCTGCGCAGCTCGTTGATGTTCGGCTTGAGGCCGGCGCCGACGAACGCGACGTCGAGCCCCTCGCGGAATGCGTGCTGCACAACCGTCGTGATCTCGCGGAGGTCGTCGATCGCACCGCGGTGGATCTCGTCGACGGTGATGAGGACCCCCGTGCCGTTCGGGGCGAGCAGACGCGTGAGCTCCGTCAGCTGAGACCGCAGGTTGGCGACGGGTCGGTAGCGCTCCTCGACCGTCGACACGAACCCTCCGGTGCCCATCGGCAGGGTGACTCCCGTAATGCGCCGCTTGCTGGCCCTCGGGTCGTGCTCGGCCAGGAGCTTGGGGAGCGCTTCGGTGGTCATCCGCTCGGCCAGCCCCTTCGTGGCCGTCTCCGAGATCACGAGCCAGCCGCGTGTGACGGCGATGTCCTCCAGCGCGTTGAGCATGACGGTCTTGCCGACGCCGCGCAGTCCGGTGACGAGGGTCGCCCTCCCCACCTCGCCCGGCGTGCCGTCGATCGCCGCTTCGAACGACGCCAGCATCGCCGACCGGCCGACGAGCAGCGGTGGCGTCACGCCGAACGAGGGCGTGAAGGGGTTCGGCCGCGTGGATGCGGCTCCCGTCTTCGTGGGCACGGGTGACCGGCTTCCGGTCAGGCCTCGCTCTTCGACGAGCCCGCCTCTACCTCGCCCGCGAGCACCTCGCCGTCGATTTCCACGTCGTCGGCGTCGTCGAACTCGATCTGCAGGACAAGCGTGTGGTCGTCGCCACGGGCGATGATCTCCCCCGTGCCGCTCGCACCCGTCAGTTCTCCGGTGCCCGAGTCGGGGACGACATGCAGCACGCCGCCGCCAGCAGCAGGACGGCCCCTCGCGACCGTGTTCGCGTGCCAGAACGCGAGCGTGCCCGTCCTGCCCGCGATCGAGCCCTCGAAGGCGTCGATCGCGACGTACGTGCCCGAACCGTGCTTCTCGTTGAAGGCACCAGCGAAGAGCACCTCGCTGCGCCCCTCGATGTCACCGCCTGAAATGGCACGGACGATGAATGCACCGCCAAGCGGTGCGGCGGTCTCGATGCCGACGGCCCTGCCGTTGGCGTCCCAGGCTTCGATGGTGAAAGAGCTCTCTGCGCGCATGCCATGAGGATACGACGGCGCACCGACAAAGCGACGGGAACTCCGGCGTGGTCAGTCGAGCGAGAGGAGGCCCCGGAGTCGTTCCGCCGAATCGGCGACCGCGACGGAGCCCGCCTCCTCGCCGAGGCGGCCGTAGCCCCAGGACACGTACACCGCGGGCACGCCGTGCTCGGCGGCCCCCTCGACGTCGTAGAACCGGTCGCCGATCATCAGTACGTTGCCGAGGTCGACGCCCGCGACGTCGAGTCGACGAAGCGCCTCCTCGATGACGTCGGCCTTGGCCGAGCGCACCTCGTCGTCGGAGGCTCCCGTGATGGTGAGGAAGCTGTCTTCGACCCCGTAGCTCTCGAGGATGACCCTCGCCGAGCTCTCCGGCTTGCTCGTCGCCGTCGATTGCGGGATGCCCGCGGCGTGCACGTCGCGGATGACCTGCAGCACCCCTGGGTACGCGTCGCCGATGAACGACTCGGAGGCGCGGTAGATCGCGCGATAGCGTTCGGTCGCCTCGATGGGGTCGAGCCCGTAGGCGGCGAACGTCTCGTGGATCGGCGGGCCGACGTGCTTGAGCAGCTCGCCGTCGCTCGGGATCGGCAGCCCGTAGCTCGAGAGGACGGTGCGCAGGCTGTTCAGGATGCCCGGTGCCGAGTCGCTGATCGTCCCGTCCAGGTCCCAGAGCACGGCCGTGTACGGGGCGATGCCGGTACCGCGCTCGAGGTCGACCCTGCGAGTCGTCGTGGTGGCAGCAGGCTGGACGGCCGGTGTCGGCTGCGGGTCGGTGGGGACCCGGCCTTCCGTTTCTGGAGAGCTTGTGTGCGTCATGTCCGAGCCAGTGTAGTGAGGGCTGGCCGAGCGGCAGGCGACAGCCCGCTGAACGGTTGGGGCGCGCCGCTAGAAGAGGCGCATGTGGCGCGGGTCGACGCCGCGCATCTCGTCGTAGTCGAGGATGACGCAGCGGATGCCGCGGTCCTCGGCGAGCGTGCGTGCCTGCGGGGCGATCTCCTGCGCGGCGAACACCCCCGAGACGGGAGCGAGCAGCGGGTCGCGGTTCATGAGCTCGAGGTAGCGCGTCAGCTGCTCGACGCCGTCGATGCCTCCACGACGCTTGATCTCCACGGCAACGGAAGCGCCGCTCTCGTCGCGCGCGAGGATGTCGACCGGCCCGATGGCGGTCATGTACTCCCGGCGCACGAGCGCATGCCCCTCGCCGAGCAGGTCGATCTGGTCGGCGAGCAGCTTCTGGAGGTGCGCCTCGACGCCGTCCTTCTCGAGGCCGGGGTCCTTGCCGAGCTCGTGGGAGTGGTCGCCGAAGACCTCGCCGATCGTGACGAGCAGCTGGTCGCCGGTCTTCGTCTGCGTGACCCGCCACAGCGCGGTGATGCCGGCTTCCAGCTGGGTCGCGTCCGGTTCCTCCTCGACGATGGAGCAGGGTGCGCTCATCCAGTTCAGCGGCTTGTAGCTGCCGCCGTCCGAGTGCACCAGGAGGCTGCCGTCGGCCTTGCGCATGAGCACCCGTGGGGCCATGGGGAGGTGGGCGGTGAGACGGCCGATGTAATCGACGCTGCAGTTCGCAATGACAAGACGCACCTGACGAGGGTAATCGCTCCCGATGCACCGGGTGGTCGTGCGCGCCGGTGTCGGCCCGCGAGGAGGTCACCCGAAATTCACCGGGGCGCTACCCGGGGGAAACTGCGGCTTCGCCGGACATGCGAATGGTTCTCATAGCGTCGCCGAGGTACCCCGAAGACGCACCGGAAGGAACCAGATGCCCAGCATCATCCGCAGACCACTCGCCGGAGGCGCAGTCGCGCTCACCGCGCTCGCCATCGCAGGCACCGCGTTCGCCGCGACGCCGGCCGTCGCCGACGAGACCGGCCCGAAGAACGTCATCGTGCTCATCGGCGACGGCATGGGCTACAACTTCGTCGACCTCGCGAACGCCCACACCAGCGGCGAGACCTACTACCAGGTCACCACGGGTGGGGACAAGAAGGTCATCCCCGCTGGCAGCAACAACGACCGGCCGACGGAGGGCTTCCAGAGCTGGGACCTCGCCGGCATGTCCACGCACTGGGCTGAGGGCCCCGCGTACGACCCAGCCGAGTCCTGGACCGACTTCGAGTGGAACAAGAACGACCCGACCGACTCCGCTGCGGCAGGCACCGCCATGGCGACAGGCGTCAAGACCTACAACGCGGGCATCGGAGTGGACGTCGACGAGAACGTCGTCGAGAACCTCTCGGAGCGTGCGAACTCGCTCGGCAAGTCGACGGGCGTCGTCACGAGCGTGCCGTTCTCGCACGCCACACCCGCTGCCTACTCGGCACACAACGTGTCGCGCAACGACTACCACGGCATCGCCGCCCAGCAGCTCTCGGGCGAGATGGATGTCGTGATCGGCGCGGGCCACCCGTTCTACGACGACGACAACCAGCCGTTGGCCGCACCGAACTACCAGTACGTCGGCCAAGCGGAGTGGGAGGCGGCGTCAAGCGGGGCGACTGAATATGCCTTCCTGGAGACGAACGAGGACTTCGCGGCGCTCACCGAGGGCGACACCCCCGAGCAGGTCTTCGGGGTCGCCCAGGTCTGCTCGACGCTGCAGCAGGGCCGCACGGACAGCGGCGCGAAGAACGACGTGCCGGGTCTCGCGACGCTCACCGAGGGCGCCCTCAACGTGCTCGACAACAACGACAGTGGCATGTTCCTCATGGTCGAGGGCGGCGCGATCGACTGGACCGGGCACGCCAACCAGACCGACCGAGCGCTCGAGGAGACCCTCGACTTCAACGACGCCGTGGATTCGGTCATCGACTGGGTCGAGACCGAGTCGAGCTGGGACGAGACGCTTGTCGTCGTCACCGCCGACCACGAGACCGGATACCTCTCTGGCCCGGTCGAAGGCCAGTTCACGCCCATGACGGTCGAGAACCACCTCGACTACGCCACCCACTCGTGGAACTCCACGAACCACACCAACCAGCTCGTGCCCTTCTTCTACAAGGGTGCAGGTGCCGCGCAGCTCACGGCGCTCGCCGATCAGCGGGACCCGCTGCGCGGCCACTACCTCGACAACACCGAGATGGCGCAGTGGCTGCTGACGTCCGCGTGGGTCGAGGTCGCTCCGCCGGCTCCGACCGCGACGACCGAGCCGACCGCGACGAGCGAGCCGACCGCGACCACAGAGCCGACGGCGACCGCGACCACCGAGCCGACGGCGACGACCGAGCCGACCGCGTCCACGACGGCATCCGCCACCGCTCCGGCCACTGCGGCCCCAGCACCCACGAGCACCTCGACGACCGGCCAGGGCGGGGACTCGCTGGCCACGACCGGCGCAGAGGGCGCCGCGCCCATCGTGATCGGTGCTGGTCTGCTCCTCGCCGCGGGCATCACCGTTGCACTCGTCGCCCGTCGACGCGCTGCGACCGAGCGCGAGTAGCTCCCAGCAGCGAGGAGTCGCCACGAGCGCGCAGCTCGCGCGCGAAGCGTATGGCTGGCCGGTCCCGGACGCACGGGACCGGCCAGCCTGACCGCGTCGCTAGGACTTCGCGCCGGTGAAGGCGAGCGCGCCGCCGAGTCCGATCATCATGGCTCCACCCGTGGCTGACATGCCGGAGATGCGCCTGGGGGAACGAGCGAACCAGGCCCGTGCCGTACCGGCGAAGAGCGCCCACGCGCCGTCGAAGACGAGCGCCAGCAGAAGGAAGCAGACGCCGAGCTCCATGAGCTGGAGCCAGGCCGGCCCTGCCGCTGGCGATACGAACTGGGGGAGCACGGCCACGAAGAACGCGATCGTCTTCGGGTTCGTACTGCCGACGATGAAGCCCTGCGTGAGCAGCTTGAAGGCGCTCGCGGGAACGGGCGGTGCGGCCTCGAGGTGGGCGTTCCTCGTGCGGATCGCCTGCACGCCGAGCCAGACGAGGTAGATCGCGCCGACGATCTTGATGATCGTGAACGCCACGACCGACGAGGCGACGAGAGCCCCGACCCCGAGCGCCACCGCGAGGACCGCCGGGATCATCCCGATCGCGTTGCCGACGACGCTCAGCACGCCGGCCCGACGGCCGAGCGCGATCGACCTGCCGATCACGAAGAGCACGCTCGGCCCCGGAATGAGGATGAGCAGCACCGACGCGATGGCGAAGGCGAGCAGGCTGTCGATTGGGACCATGACGAGAACGTACCCCTCGGGAGGCCCGTGCGCGAGGAAGTCGCTGGCGTCGAGCGGGAGTCGAGCGGGAGTCGAGCGGGAGTCGAACCTGACGGCGGCTCACCCGACGCGCTTGCGCTACCTCGCGGCGCCCGGGACCAGCCACTTCGTGCCGCGCTCCCTGGCACCCAGCACGAGCGCTCGAGCGCCCATCGTGCCAACGGCGAACGACGCCCACAGCACTCCGAGACCAGCCGCACCCTGCATCCCGAGCTGCAGCACGACCGTCACGCCGACCACCAGCACGAGCAGGGGCGGGATGCCCGCCAGCGCCAGGTAGCGAACGTCACCCGCGCCGATGAGGATGCCGTCGAGCACGTAGACGAACCCCGCGATCGGAGTTCCGGCAGCGAGGATGAGGAACCCGATGGGCAAGAGGGAGAGCACGGCGGTGTCGCTCGTGAAGACGTACCCGAGAACCCACGCGAGGGCCGCGAACACGACCGCGAGGATCACGCCGAACCAGAACCCCCACTGCTTGAGGCGGCGGGAGATCGCCGTGACCCGCTTCGTGTCACCGGCACCGAGGGCGTGCCCGACCATCGCCTGGCCCGCGATGGCGAGCGCATCCAGGGTGAAGGCGATGAGGCTGTTGACCGAGAGGAGGATCTGCAGGGAGGCGAGCTCTGCGACCCCCTGCTGCCCGGCCGCCCAGACCAGCACGACGAGGGAAGCGCGCAGCGTGAGGGTGCGCAGCACCATGAACGCGTTCGCCGAGAACACCGTCCGAGGGTTGCCGATACCCGGCCGCAGCGAGACGCCGAGCTCGCGGCCCGCCCGGACCGCGATGACGATGTAGACGATGGCCATGCCCCACTGCGCGATGACGGTGCCGAGGGCAGACCCCGCGATGCCCCAGCCGAAGCCGTAGATGAAGACCGCGTTCAGCGCCCCGTTGACGGCGAAGCCCGCGATGGCGACGACCAGCGGCACCTTGGTGTTCTGCAGTCCGCGCAGGAGGCCCATGGCGGCGATGACGAGCAGCATGGCGGGGAGCCCCCACAGGCTCAACGAGAGGTACGTGTTCGCGGCCTCGATGGCGCCGGGGTCGCTCGTGAAGACGCCGACGAGCGGGGCGCTCAGGGGGAGGCCGACGATGAGGAGCACGAGCCCGCAGAAGGCCGCCAGCCACATGCCCTCGATGCCGGCGCGGATGGCACCTGGTCGGTTGCCGGAGCCGAGCAGCCGCGCCACGACCGGGGTCGTCGTGTAGGCCAGGAACACCATGATGCCGACGATCGTGTGCAGGATCGTCGCCGCGACCCCGAGGCCAGCGAGCGCCGTATCGCCCAGGTGGCCGACGAGCGCCGTGTCGGTGAGCAGGAACAGCGGCTCGGCGACGAGCGCCCCGAACGCCGGAACCGCGAGCGTCAGGATGCTGCGGTCGAGTGTGCGTGCATCGGTGCGTCCAGCGGGTTGGGAGTTCTGAGATGCGCGCACGGATCCATCCTCCCAGGAGTCAGCGCGAAGCCCGTTGCCCAGACGCGGGCAGGTGCACGGTGGGTGACCCGCGTCACCTCGAGTGTTCGCCCTGAGGTGATCTCAGCGCCTGTGTCGGTGGCGTGTTCTAGCCTGAGGGACATGTCACAGACGGACGACCTCGCCTCCACCGCTCCCGCAACCGAGCAGCTCCCCTCGGGCATCGACCTGGAGGCGCTCGACGCCTCGGTCCGACCCGCAGACGACCTGTTCAGGCACACCAACGGCAAGTGGATCGCTGCCACGGCGGTGCCCGCGTACCTGCCCGCCTACGGCAGCTTCATCCAGTTGCGCGAAGACGCCGAGAAGGCGGTCCTCGACATCCTGAAGAGCGGCACGGACGCGGAGCCCGGTTCGGAGCTGCGCAAGGCGGCAGACGCCTACGCGGCGTTCATGGACGAGGAGAAGCTCGAGGCACTCGGCTTCGACCCGGTCCGCCCCGACATCGACCGCGCACTCGCCGCATCGACGATCGACGAGTTCCTCCATGTGCTCGGCGACCTCGAGCGCACCGGCCTCGGCTCGTTCGTCTCGGCCTACGTCTACCCCGACCTCAAGTCGCCCGCCGAGTACGCCCTCTACTTCGAGCAGTCCGGCCTTGGCCTGCCGGACGAGAGCTACTACCGCGAGGAGCAGTACGCCGAGATCCGCGAGCAGTACACGGCGCACATCGCACGCATGCTCGGCCTCGCGGGCCTGCCAGATGCAGAGGCTCGGGCCGAGCGCGTCTTCGCCCTCGAGACCGAGATCGCCAAGCTCCACTGGGACGTCGTGAAGTCGCGCGAGGCGGAGCTCGCGTACAACCCGCGCACCTTCGCGGAACTCAGCGCGGCCTACGCGAACGTCGACTTCGCGGGCTGGACCGCACGCTGGGGTGCACCGGCCGGCGCGCTCGACCGCGTGATCGTCCGTCAGCCCGACTTCTTCGAGGGTGCAGCCGGCCTCCTCACGCAGGAGCGGCTCCAGGCCTGGCAGGACTGGCTCGTCTGGGGCATCGTCTCGCAGTACTCGGGCATCCTCGCCCCGTCGGTCTCCGCAGCCAACTTCGACTTCTACGGCAAGACCCTCCAGGGCACGCCGGAGCAGCGCGAGCGCTGGAAGCGGGGCACGGGCCACGCTGAGGGCAAGCTCCCCGAGGCCATCGGCAAGGCCTACGTCGAGCGGCACTTCTCGCCGACCGCGAAGGCCAAGATGCTCGAGCTCGTCGGCTACCTCACCGGCGCCTACCGCGCATCCATCGCCGAGCTCGAGTGGATGAGCCCGGAGACCCGTGAGCGAGCCCTCGACAAGCTCGAGAAGTTCGTCACCAAGATCGGGTACCCCGACCGCTGGCGCGACTACTCCGACCTGGAGATCAGGGACGACGACGTGGTCGGCAACTCGCGCCGGGCCTCCGTCTACGAGGCGGCCTACGAATTCGCCAAGCTCGGCACGCCCGTGCGACGCGACGAGTGGATGATGCCGCCGCAGACCGTCAACGCCTATTACTCGCCAGGCGAGAACGAGATCGTCTTCCCAGCCGCGATCCTCCAGCTGCCGTTCTTCGACGAGCACCGCGACCCCGCCGCGAACTTCGGCGCCATCGGTGCCGTCATCGGCCACGAGATCGGGCACGGCTTCGACGACCAGGGGTCCAAGTACGACGGAGACGGGCGCCTCGAGGACTGGTGGACCGCGGCCGACCGCACGGCCTTCGAGCAGCGCACTCGTGCGCTCATCGACCAGTACAACGAACTCTCACCTGAGGGCACCGAGGGCCAGAAGGTCAACGGCGAGCTCACCATCGGAGAGAACATCGGCGACCTCGGCGGACTCGGCATCGCCTGGAAGGCGTACCGCGCCTACCGTGCAGACGCCGGCTTCGACGCAGACGATGAGAACGTCATCGACGGGCTCACCGCGGCGCAGCGGTTCTTCCTCAGCTGGGCGCAGGCGTGGCAGCAGAAGGCGCGTCCCGAGTACGCGAAGCTGCTCCTGGCGGTCGACCCGCACTCGCCAGCCGAGTTCCGGTGCAACCAGATCGTCCGCAACGTCGACGCCTTCTACGACGCCTTCGACGTCACCGAGAGCGACGACCTCTGGCTTGCCCCCGAGGCCCGGGTCACGATCTGGTAGCCGAGCGCTGAGCCAGACCTCACCTCGACGCCTCCCGGGACGACAGATCGCTCCGGGAGGCGTCGCCGTCTCGTCCCGCGTCTTCGCTTGGCCGCTACTCGACGCCGATCGGCGCCCAGGCCCCGCTTGACCCCGTCAACATGATGCGGGCGCCAGAACCCAGGTACGTCGAGGCGACCGCGTCTCCGGAGCACAGGTCGACGCCTTCCCCCGTGTACACGGTCGACGTCGTGATCCTGTCTTCCGCGTCGCCGAAGAGCAGGGCGAACGAGCCATCCGCGACCGGCAGGGTTCCATCCGCGAGCTCGTAGTTCCCCGCGTCGATGCCAGTGCTCTCAGCAAGCGACTCGACCGTGTCGCCTGGACAGGCGATGACGGCACCGGTCGCGCCGCTCGGCAGGAGGGCGCCGAAATCGAGGGTGGCGCCCATCTCGTTCTCGCTGAGGGCATCCGCGATCGACGTGCCAGGCGGCTGCATGCCCTCTTCGGGTGCGGCGTCGTTCGTCTGCTCGGAACCCGAGCATCCGCTCAGCGCGAGGAGCGCGGTCACGGTAGCGGCGCCGGCAAGCAGCTTGGAGCGGTGTTCGCGGAGCATTCGGAGGGGTTCCCATCGACGGAGCGTGCACTCGGTGGTCGTCTCAGGATGCTCAGCTCGAGGCGAGAAGGCGCGGTTCCCGAGATCGCCGGCGCGCAACGATTCTGCCCCGTGAGCTCGAGGAATCGGGTGAGCCTGACCGCGTTGCCGCGCATTCGACGTCGATCGACCACGCCGTCTCGGGGTGGAGAAGTCGCTTCGTTCTGCAGAACTTCCCACAGAAGAGGAAGGTTTCCAGCCCGAGGA
The DNA here is from genome assembly GCF_002931515.1 of Pseudoclavibacter sp. RFBG4. Lineage (NCBI taxonomy): Bacteria > Bacillati > Actinomycetota > Actinomycetes > Micrococcales > Microbacteriaceae > Pseudoclavibacter > Pseudoclavibacter sp. RFBG4. The sequence continues at coordinate 119,704 of NZ_PSYC01000001.1, forward strand.
GCCGAGCCGTTGGCGTTGGCGTTGGTGCTGCTAGGAGGTGTGCACGGGGCACTCGAGCGCCCCGTCGTCTTCCACCTGCGCGATGCGGGGAAGGGCGGTCGGCGTGACGGAATCCGCCGCCGGGGTCGCCAGCTTCGTCGCAGGAGTCTCGCGCTCGACGGTGATGCCGAAGAGCAGCTCGATCGCGTCGAGGTACTCGTCGCCGCGACCAGCGCGGGCGAGTTCCTTCGCGCGCACCGACGGGCTGTGCAGGAGCGTGTTCGCGAGGCGACGCAGAGCAGCCTCGGCGACGCCCGATTCGTCCTTGTTCGCGACGCGCTCGGTCTCCGCGCGCGCGATGTCGGTGATGTGCGAGCGAAGCGCTGCGATGCCCTCCGCGACACTCGTCTCGGCCTGCTGCTCGACGAACTCGCTGGCTGCGCGGGACACGATGCAGCGAGCCTCATCGGCGGCCCCGAGCTCCTCGAGAGGAGCGTGGATGCGGATGGTCTCGAGGTCGAGCACCGAGATGCCGTCGAGGCGGCCCACGGCCGGGTCGACGTTGCGCGGCATGCCGAGGTCGATGATGAGCGTGGCCTCGGCGCATCCGGGCGCGAGTCGTGCTCCGAGCATGAGGTCGTAGTCGATGACCACCGTGTCGGCGCTCGAGCAGGTGACGACGAGGTCGGCGTTCGAGAGGTGCTCCGGCAGGTTCTGGCCGTCGATGACGAAGACGCCATCGCGTTCGGCGAACTTGTGGGCGCGACCCGAGGGGGAGTACACGCCGACGCGGGTGACGCCGCGGTCCTGCAGGGCCTTGAGCGAGGCTGCCGCGTACGAGCCGGTGCCGACGAGCACGACCTGCGCGGTGCTCCAGTCGGCGATCTGGGACGCCGCGAGCTCGAGCGAGAGGCGCACGAGGGAGCGGCCCGCGCTCTGGAGCTTCGTGCCCGACTTGATGCCACGCGATGTGGTGGACGCAGACTGGAAGAGCCGCTCGAGCTGCGACGTCGACATGCCGGCCGCGCGTGATTCCTCGAGTGCGCGGCGCACCTGACCGGAGATCTCGCCCTCGCCGACGACCACGGATTCGAGGCCGCTCGAGACGGCGAAGAGGTACTCGGGCACCTGGGTGTCGTGGATGACGGCCATGTTGGCGCGGAGGGTCTCGACGGAGACGTCGAGCGCCGTCGCGATGGTCGGCATGAGCTCGGGAGCGACCGGCTGCGCCGTGTCGATGTCGAGGTAGATCTCGAAGCGGTTGCAGGTGGCGAGCACAATGGCTCCGTCGACGCCTGGGGCGTCGCGGAGCGCGGACTCAAGTCCGCCATCTTCGCGGGCCGCGAGCTTTTCAAGGACTGGGAAGCTCGCGGTGCGGTGATTGGCACTCAGACACAGCAACACGATTACTTATTGTAGAAGTTCTCCGCGTTTTCGCTTCTGAGCCATACCTTCCCTTAAACCTCTTGCGATCCGGCACAGCCGGGAATTCGTCGTGGGATGCCCGCTGTACAGCCCCGCTCGGGTGCCGGGTGGAGAATGGGCGGGTGACCGAAACAGCTCCTGCACCCCTGCCGCTCAGCGACTCGCATCCACTCTCCTCCGGCCTCACCGCCGATGCTCCGCTCATCCGCGCGGCACGCGGGGACCGGCCTGAGACGCTGCCGGTGTGGTTCATGCGACAGGCTGGCCGTTCGCTGCCCGAGTACCGTGAGCTGCGCAAGGGCATCGAGATGCTCGACTCCTGCCTGCGCCCGGAGCTCGCCGCGGAGATCACGCTGCAGCCCGTGCGTCGTCACGGGGTCGACGCGGCGGTCTTCTTCAGCGACATCGTGGTTCCGCTCAAGCTCATCGGCGAGGCCGTCGATATCGTTCCAGGCACCGGCCCGGTCTTCGACAACCCGGTTCGCTCCTCGCAGGAGGCACACGAGTTCGCTGCGCGCATCAGGGCTCGCATCAGCCCGGAGCTCTTCGCTCCCATCACCGAGGCCGTCTCGCTGACGGTGGCGGAACTCGGCTCCACGCCGCTCATCGGCTTCGCCGGGGCGCCGTTCACGGTCGCCGCGTACGTCGTCGAGGGCGGCCCCTCGAAGGATCACCTCCGCACGCGCACGCTCATGCAGGCCGACCCTGAGGCGTGGGCCGACCTCTCCGGCGCGATCGCCGAGCTCTCGGCCGCGTTCCTGGAGGCGCAGGTGCGCGCGGGGGCGAGCATCGTGCAGCTCTTCGACTCGTGGGCTGGCTCGCTCAGTCGCGATCGCTACCAGAAGTCGATCGCCGCCTCGAGCGGCCTGGCGCTCGATCGGGTGCGGGCCCTGCGCACGCCGGGTGGCGAGCGAGTCCGCACGATCCACTTTGGAGTGGGCACCGCCGAGCTGCTGCCGGACATGCACGCGATCGGGGCCGATGTCATGGGCGTCGATGACCGCATCACGCTCGACGATGCGTCGCGTCGCCTCGGCGGCGGCGTGCCGTTGCAGGGCAACGTCGATCCTGCCGTGCTCGGCGCGGGCGATGCGGTGCTGCAGGAGCACGTGCGAGATGTCGTTCGCCGGGGGAACTCGGCGCCCGCGCACATCCTCAACCTCGGCCACGGCGTTCCGCCGTCCGCCGATCCAGCGGTGCTGACCGGCCTCGTGGAGTTCGCGCACTCGCTGCCGGATGGCGGTCGGGTCGAGTGAATCGATCGCCCCTCGGCCAGTCGGTGGCTGACCTCGTTGTCGTCGGCGGGGGCATCGCGGGGATGCTCGCCGCCAGACGGGCCGCTGGCCGTGGTGCCAGCGTGGTGATCGTCGAGGCGGGAGATCGGCTCGGCGGGATGATCTGCCGCGCAGACCTGGGCGGGCTGCCGATCGACATCGGTGCGGAGGCGTTCGCCACGCGCGGTGGTTCGTTCGCGGCCCTGCTGCACGAGCTCGGGATGCACGACGACATCGTGGAGCCGAGGGCACTGGGCTCCTGGGTCGTGACCGACGCTACTGCTGCTCCGATGCCGGCCGGGGGAATGCTCGGCATACCCGGGGAGGCGGCTCTGCGTGATGCGGATTCCCGCGCCGCGGTGCACGCCGCGATCGGCGACGAGGGCATCGCGGAGCTCGAACGCGACCGGACGCTCGACCCGGGTATCGGCGCCGACGCCTCCGACCTCGAGTCGCTGGTGCTGGCGCGCATGGGGCCCACCGTGCTCGGCCGGCTCGTCGCGCCGGTCACGCGGGGTGTGTACTCGCTCGACCCGGCGGAGCTCGACCACCGGGTGCTCATCCCTGGTCTCGCCGAGCGCATCCACGAGCACGGCTCCCTGGCGGCCGCCGTCGCGGCGCTCCGGAGGAGCGCGCCTCCCGGAGCCGCAGTTCGCACCGTCGAGGGAGGGATGCACCGCGTCGTGGCCCGGCTCGAGCACGACCTCGCCGAGCTCGGCGTCGATGTCCGGTTCTTCACTCGCGTCGCCTCAGTGCTCGAAGACGGCTCCGCCATCGAGCAGAGCTGGCGCGTCGAGCTCGAGGGTGCTGAGCCGCTCTTCGCGAAGCGCATCCTGTCGACCATCGCCGTGCCGCGCTCCGTCTCCGCCCACGGTGACGACTCGGAGGGGTCATCCTGCGAGGCGGTTGCGATCGGCGGCGCTGCCGCAGTCCCCGCCGAGGTCGTCGCGCTGCTCGTGCGAGCCCCGCAACTCGACGCTCACCCGCGAGGCACTGGCGTGCTCGTCGGCGACCCGAGCGCGACCATCCGGGCGAAGGCCCTGACTCACGTCACCGCGAAATGGGCCTGGCAGGAGGCGGCAGCCGGCGGGATGCACGTGCTCCGGCTCTCCTACGGTCCACACGCTCGCGGGGGCAGCGAGCCGCTCACGCATTCGCTCAGCGACGACGAGACGATCGAGCTCGCGCGCGGAGACGCCGGGCGCCTGCTCGGCACGGCCATCGAGCGCGAGGACGTCATCGCGATGGCCAGGCACGTCTGGCGCATCCCGGCCCCGGCCGCGCGCATCGGGCGATCCGCAGAGCTCCGGGGTGCGCGGGACGAGGCGCGTCGGACGGCAGGGGTCGCGCTCGCCGGCACCTGGATCGACGGAACGGGGCTTGCGAGCGTCATCCCAGGGGTGCTGCGCGCCGTGGATGAGCTCTTCCCCGAGGACGCACAGGCTTAGCGCGAGTTGAGATGCCTCGCGGGGCTAGGCTTGCTCCGTGGCTTGATCGCGCCCGATTGACCGATCGCTGGCGTACCGGCGAACGATAGGAGTTTTCATGAAGAAGTTCGTGTTTGTGCTTGGCCTCGGTGCCGGGTACGTCCTTGGTGCTCGCGCGGGGCGCAAGCGCTACGAGCAGATCTCCTCCGTCGCGCAGACGGTGTGGGACACGAAGCTCGTCCGCTCCAAGCGCGCTGAGGTCGACGAGTTCTCCCGCAAGCTGGCTCCGAAGGTCGCCGACGCGGCCGTCAGTGGCGCGAAGCTCGTGACGGCCCAGGTCACGAAGGCGGTCAAGGACAACGGCAAGAAGAGCTCGTCCGGCAAGTCGAACCCGCCTGCTCCCTCCGGGACCGTCGGCAACCCGAGCAGCGACGCGTCCTAACCAGCACTCCCAGCAGAGAGCGACACACCCATGTCTGAGTCGTCAGAAAAGACGCCGATCCGCGGGCCCTTCCCCGGCATCGGCCGCACGAGGGCCAACCCGAAGTCACGGTCGAGCCTCGGTACGCTCGTGACCGACGTCCCCAAGCTCCTCACGAAGCTCGTGCGCGACGAGGTCGAGCAGGGCAAGCGAGAGCTCATCTCGACCGGCACGAAGTACGGCATCGCCGTCGGCCTGTTCGCCGCCGCGGCGTTCTTCGCACTCACGCTGTGGGCTGTGCTCGTGACCGCCGCCGTCCTCGGACTCAACACGGTGTTCGCGCCGTGGCTCTCCGCGCTCATCGTGGCAGGCGCGTTCCTGCTGTTGGTCATCGTGCTCGGCCTCGCCGGCTACCTCGCGTTGAAGCGCGCAGGCAAGCTCGCGCCGGAGCGCACGATCGCCAGCGTCAAGCAGGATGTCAACGCAGTGAAGGGGCTCGGACAGTATGAGTGAGCAGAACGGCGAGGCGACCCTCGCGAAGAAGGAAGACAAGCGCAACGACGGCCAGCTGAAGGCCGACATCGAGCGCACCCGACGTGAGCTCGCGGCGACGCTCGACGCGATCGAGGTGAAGGTCGACCCGCGCATCCGCGGCCGCGAGCTCCTCGAGTCAACGCGCCACAGCATTCAGCGCCTGAAGGAAGACAACCCGCTCCTGCTCGCGGGCATCGCAACTGGTGCCGCGGTCATCGTGGCCGGTGGCGTGACCGCCGCCGTCGCCCTGTACCGCCGCTCTCGCTGAGCTCGCGGTCGGCTGTGCGCCGCACCTCAAACACTCCTCGACATTTCGTAGAATAGGACCATGACCCACTCGAATGAGGTCCCGGCTTTCGCGGCCGAGCCCAACGCAACGTCCGCAGTCCCCGCAGAGCACGCATCGGCTGCTCAGCAGGGCACCCCAGAGGCCCACCAGGGCGCTGAGGAGCAGGGGGGAGGCGCGACGCTCACCGAGTACACGATGATCTCGGTCTTCCGACGAGAGACGCTCAACGAGCTCGTCCTGTCCGGGCGCGACGCCATCAAGGCCGTCGACGAGCTCGACGGCATCGTCGCGGAGCTGGCCGAGAACGGCGTCAAGGTTCGCGGCTTCTACGACGTCTCCGGGTTCCGCCATGATGGCGAGCTCATGGTCTGGCTGCACGGCGAAGTGCCTGAGAGCCTGCAGTGGGGCCTGCGCCAGATCCGCCGAAGCGAGCTCATCGCGCCGCTCACGCCGTCCTGGCAGATCGTCGGAGTGCACCGCGCGGCCGAGTTCAGCGCGCGCCACATGCCGGCCTACATGCTCGGCAAGGAGCCGCGCCAGTGGGTCACCGTCTACCCGTTCGTGCGCTCCTACGAGTGGTACCTGCTGCCAGAGGACGAGCGTCGTCAGATGCTCGCCGAGCACGGCCGCGCCGGATCCGCGTACACGTCGACGCTCACCAACACCGTCGCATCCTTCGGTATCAGCGACTACGAGTGGCTCCTCGCGCTCGAGGACGACGACCTCCTCAACCTGGTCGACATGATGCGTGACCTGCGACAGACCGACGCTCGGCGCCACGTGCGCGAGGAGGTGCCGTTCTACACGGGTCGCTTCCTGCAGACCTCCGAGATCGTCGAGGTGCTGCAGTGACCGACGTCGCCGCGCAGCAGACCGGTTCGAAGCCGCAGGGCCGCAAGCCCGGCCCGGCGACCTTCACCCGCGTGGAGGTCAATGCGGCCGTGAGCGCCGCCTCCGACGCCGCCAAATTCGGCCCGGAGCACACGAGCGAGCCGGTCGCGTACGACGGCATCCTGCTCGCCTCCTTCGGCGGCCCGGAGGGACAGGACGAGGTCATCCCGTTCCTGCGCAACGTCACGGCAGGCCGCGGCATCCCCGACGAGCGGCTCGAGGAGGTGGCCCACCACTACCGGCACTACGGCGGCGTGAGCCCCATCAACGAGCAGAATCGGCAGCTCAAGGCCTCCATCGAGCGGGAGCTCGAGCGGCGCGGCATCGACCTGCCCGTGTTCTGGGGCAACCGCAACTCCGAGCCGTACTTCAACGACGTGCTCCTCGACGCCCGCGAAGCTGGCTGCTCGACGCTCATCGCGGTCGCCACGAGTGCCTACTCGTCCTTCTCCAGCTGCCGTCAGTACCGCGAGGACTTCGCTGACGCGCTCGAGGACACGGGACTCGGCGGGCAGCTCACGATCGACAAGGTGCGCGCCTTCTTCGACCACCCTGGCTTCGTCGCCCCCTTCATCGAGGGTGTTCGCGACGCCGTGCTCAGTCTCGCTCGGGAAGACGCCGAGCTCGAGCTGGCCACCGAGGTCGAGGTGCTCTTCACGACGCACTCGGTGCCGATGGCGGATGCCGCGAACTCGGGCCCTCCCGGCGCGGGCTTCGGCGAGAGCGGCGCATATGCCGCCCAGCATCTCGCCGTTGCGGAGGTCGTCGCCCTCGCGGCCCGGCAGGAACTCGCGGAGGACACGACCATCTCCGGCCGAGTGCCGGAGCAGCTCTCCTGGCAGCTCGTCTACCAGTCGCGCTCCGGACCGCCCTCGCAGCCGTGGCTCGAGCCCGATATCAACGACGTCATCGCCGAGCTCCCGTCGAAGGGCGCCAAGGCGGTCGTCGTCGTGCCGATCGGCTTCGTCTCCGACCACATGGAGGTCCTCTGGGACCTCGACAACGAGGCGAAGGACTCGGCAGCGGATGCGGGACTCGCGTTCCGACGCACTCCGACGCCAGGCATCCACGCGAAGTACGTCGAGGGGCTCGTCGACCTCGTGCTGGAGCGTCGCGACGCGCTCCCCGTCGAAGAGCGCCCGGCGATGACCTCGATCGGACCGTGGTTCGACGTGTGCCGCCCCGGGTGCTGCGCGAACAAGCGACTGGGCTTCAAGCCGGCGGTCTCCGGACTGCTGCCGTGACCCTGCGGATCGGCACGCGAGGCAGCGCGCTCGCTGTCGCGCAGACGTCGACGATGGCGCGGGAACTCGAGCGCATCACGGGCGAGCAGACCGAGCTGGTGCGAGTGACCACCCATGGTGACGTGACGCGCGCCGCGCTGTCCTCGCTCGGCGGCACCGGTGTGTTCGCGAGCGAGCTGCGGGATGCGCTGCTCGCGGGGGAGTGCGACCTCGTCGTGCATTCGCTCAAGGATCTGCCGACCGCGAAGGCTCCCGGCCTCACGGTGGCCGCTTACCCCGTGCGGGAAGATGCGCGTGACGCGCTCTGCTCGCTGGGCGGAGCCTCCGGACTCTCCCTCGCGGAGCTTCCGCACGGCGCGAAGGTCGGCACCGGGTCGCCTCGGCGCGTGGCGCAGCTCCTGACGCTGCGGCCCGACCTCGAGATCCGCGATATCCGCGGCAACGTCGAGCGTCGTCTCCGCTTCGTCACCGACGGCGAGCTCGACGCCGTCGTCCTCGCCGCTGCCGGGCTCGAGCGGCTCGGCTTCGCGGATGCCATCACCGAGCGCTTCGACCTCGCCGACTTCCCCAACGCTCCCGGTCAGGGCTGCCTCGCCATCGAGGTTCGCGACGATGACGCACCTGCAGGCGTCGCCGAACTCGACGACCGAGAAGCGCGTGCGGCGGTGCTCGTCGAACGCGGCATTCTCGCGACGCTCGAAGCTGGATGCGCGGCTCCCGTCGGTGCTGCAGCCCGGTACACCGACGGAAAACTCGAGGCGTGGGCTACCGTGTATGCAGTAGACGGATCTTCGCGGGTCTCCAGCAGGCGTGCCGTGGAGGTCTCCGACCCCGGCGCGTTCGATGCCGCCCAGGCAGAACTGGTCTCGCTCATCTCGACGGACCTCTTCGATCAGGGTGCTGTCGCGCTGATGGCCTGAACGGAGGATCCGGACGTGAACGGAGGAACCACGATGGATGCACCGCTGAAGGGCTGGAAGATCCTCGTACCCCGTGGAGGCGTCTGGGGTGGCGACGTCGCGGAGGCTGTTCGCGCACGTTCGGCGTTCCCCATCACGGCCCCGCTCATCAACTTCGCCAGCCCGAACGAGGACGACTCCCGGGTGCTGAGCGACAAGATCCGCCTGCTCGAGAGCGGGCACTACAACTGGATCGCGGTGACGAGCGCCACGGCTGCCGATGTCATGCACTCGCTCGGCGTGAAGGTGCCGGACCACACGCTCATCGCGGCGGTCGGCGAGACGACCGCGGCCTCGCTGACGACGGCCGGGTACCGGGTGGACTTCGTTCCCACGCACGACAACTCCGCCAAGGGGCTGCTCCTGGAGTGGGCCGAGGCGGCTCGCCGCCAGCCGCCCATCTCGGTGCTGTGGCTGCGCTCGGAGGTCGCTCGCCCGACGCTCGCGGAAGGGCTCGCCAGGCGCGGGCACCTCGTCGACTCGGTCGTCGCGTACCGCACGGTGGGTGTGCCGGCGGCGGAGAGCATCCAGTACGACATCCGCAACAGCCGGATCCGCGCGATCCTCGTGACGAGCGGCTCCGTGGCGGAGCAGGTGCACAAGCAGTTCTCGCCGATCCCAGATGAGATCTACATCGCTGCGATCGGCCCGCGGACCGCGAAGGACGCCAGGCAGCTGGGTCTTCGCGTCGACGTCGTCGCCAAGCAGCGCTCGGTCGCATCGCTGCTCGACGGCCTCGAGTGGCTTGCGAGCGGCAGCGACATGCCGGTGACCGAGGCCATCGATCTGAAGGCGCTTCGCGCGTTCGAGGCGAGCGAGCTGCAGGCCGAGCACGACAGTCGACCGGTGCCGAAGGAAGACATCCCGGCCCTCGACGAGGGACGCGGTCAAGCCCCCAATGACCGCTGAGTTCGCCGCCTGCTGGGCGGATCGGACCCACATGCCGACAAGCCGGGCCGCGTCCGCGACCGTCGGCGCAGAACTCCTGAGGAAGGACACGATCGCATGATCTCCCCGAGCCGCAGGCCTCGTCGCCTGCGCCAGAGCGACGCCGTGCGCCGCCAGGTCCGCGAGGTGCGCGTGCACCCGAACGACCTCATCCTGCCCCTGTTCGTCCGCGAGGGCGTGAGCGAGCCGATCGCCATCTCGTCGATGCCCGGCGTGCAGCAGCACTCGCTCGAGTCGCTGCGCCGCGCGGTCGAGGAGGCGGCGACGCTCGGAGTTGGCGGTGTGATGCTCTTCGGCGTGCCGGAGACTCGCGACGCTGTGGGCTCGGGGGCGACCGACCCGAACGGCATCCTCAATGTCGCGGCCCGTGTGCTCGCGGAGGAATTCGGCGAGGACATCGTCGTGCAGACCGACCTCTGCCTCGACGAGTTCACCGACCACGGCCACTGCGGCGTGCTGGACGCGGCCGGTCGTGTCGACAACGACGCGACGCTCGAGCGGTACGACGCTATGGCGATCGCCCAGGCCGACTCCGGTGCCGCGATGCTCGGGATGTCGGGGATGATGGACGGCCAGGTCGCGAGTGCGCGGGCCGCCCTCGACGCAGTCGGGCACACCGACGTCGCGATCGTCGCCTACTCCGCGAAGTACGCGTCGGCGTTCTACGGCCCGTTCCGGGAGGCTGTGGACTCGCAGCTCCAGGGAGACCGTCGCACCTACCAGCTCGACCCTGCCAACCGCCGCGAGGGCATGCGGGAGGCGCTCATCGACATCGATGAGGGCGCCGACGTCGTCATGGTGAAGCCGGCTGGCTCGTACCTCGACGTGCTCGCCGATGTCGCCGCGGAGTCGATCGTTCCCGTTTGGGCCTACCAGGTCAGCGGCGAGTACGCCATGATCGAGGCCGCTGCGGCGAACGGTTGGATCGACCGCGACCGCGCGATCGCGGAGTCCATCACGTCGATTCGACGTGCTGGAGCCGATGCCGTGCTCACCTACTACGCGAGTGAGCTCGCGCGCACCCTGGCGTCGCAGTCGGGCACGTCGGTGTCGGCGGCCCATGGCAGAGTGGATGCACGATGAACCACGACGTCTCCGCCTCGCTCTTCGCCCGCTCGCTCGAGGTCACGCCCGGGGGTGTGAACTCCCCGGTCCGCGCGTACGGCTCGGTTGGGGGCACGCCTCCCTTCGCCGCTTCCGCGACGGGTCCGTACCTGACCGACGTCGACGGCAACGAGTACGTCGACCTCGTCAGCGGATGGGGCCCCATGCTGCTCGGGCACGCGCATCCCGCCGTCGTCGAGGCAGTCCAAGACGCGGCGGCTCGCGGACTCTCGTTCGGAGCCCCCACGCCGGCCGAGACGCAGCTCGCGGAGCTCGTCGTCGATCGCATCGCCCCCATCGAGCAGGTGCGCCTCGTCTCCACGGGAACAGAGGCGACCATGACGGCCCTGCGTCTCGCACGCGGCTACACGGGCCGCGACCTCATCGTGAAGTTCGCTGGCTGCTACCACGGCCACTCCGACGGCCTCCTCGCGGCCGCGGGCTCGGGTCTCGCGACGCTTGCGCTCCCGGGCTCAGCCGGTGTGCCGGAAGCCATCACCTCGCAGACCATCGTCGTCCCGTTCAACGACCTCGAGGCTGTGCGTGCCGCGTTCGCCGAGCATCCCGGTGAGATCGCCGCTGTCATCACCGAGGCGTCGCCCGCGAACATGGGCGTCGTCCCTCCCGAGCCCGGCTTCAACCGCGAGCTCGCCAAGCTGTGCTCGTCCGAGGGCGCCCTGCTCGTCTGCGACGAGGTGCTCACCGGGTTCCGCACAGGCCCAGCGGGTTGGTGGGGCGAGGAGCAGAAGACCGAGTCCTCGAGCGGATGGCAGGCCGACCTGTACACGTTCGGCAAGGTCATCGGCGGCGGCATGCCCGTCGCAGCCCTGGGCGGTCCGCGCGAGATCATGAGCCACCTCGCCCCGCAGGGCCCCGTCTACCAGGCGGGCACCCTCTCGGGGAACCCCGTCGCGGTCGCCGCCGGCATCGCGACGCTCTCGCACGCCGACGACGCGGTCTACGCTCGCGTCGATGCGGCTGCCGAGCGCATTCGCACCGCGACCTCCGAGGCGCTCACCGCCGCGGGCGTCGCCCACTCGGTGCAGAACGTCGGCAACCTCTTCAGCTTCACCTTCGGCGATGGCGCGGCTCTCGGCTGGACCGGAACCGGCGGCGGGCCGCGGAACGAGGACGAGGTCAAGCGCCAGGAGACCTGGCGCTACCCGCCGTTCTTCGCCGCGATGCTCGACGCCGGTGTCAACCTGCCGCCGAGCGTCTTCGAGGCCTGGTTCGTCTCGGCTGCCCACGACGATGCGGCCATCGACCGCGTTCTCGCGGCGCTCCCCGCAGCAGCCCGGGCCGCGGCCAACGCCACGGCACCCGAGTAGGGCCGCGTTGGAACGCCGAGCCGTCGAAGAAAGGGCCTAGAGGCGACGTGGAGGAACTCACCAACTGGGTGCTCGACCTGAGGGGCTCCGGCTGGAGCTTCGCGGTCGTGGCGCTTGTGCTGCTTGTCGGCGGCGTCGTCACGTTTCTGCCGAGCCAGTCGCTGGTCGTGGCGCTCTCCGCCCTCACCGCCGGAGATCAGGGCTGGACGGCCCTCATCAACCTCTTCGGCCTCTTCGCCTTCTGCGTGGTCGGCATGGTGCTCGGCGACATCGGCACCTACTGGCTCGCGAGGGGCGTCGGGTTCGGCAAGTGGAGTTGGATGAACGGGCGCCGGCTCACGGCCGTGCGCACGCGAGTCGGCGATCAGCTGAAGACCCGTCCCAAGTGGGTCATGGTCACCGTCAGGCTGCTGCCGCTGGGGCGCATCGCGACGGTGCTCGCCGCATCCGACGCCCGCATGCCGATGCCGAGGTTTCTCCCGCTGTCGGTGCTCGCGAGTGCCGTGTGGGTGGGCTATGCGGTCGTGATCGGCGCCGTGTTCGGCTCGTTCAGCACGGACAACCCTCTGCTCATGATGGTGCTCGCCGTGGCTACGGCCATCGGTCTGGGCCTTCTCGCGCAGGTGGTCAACGGCTGGCTCGAGAAGCTCACCGACCGTCGGAAGGCCGACGTCGCGAGCTAGGCGCATCCCGACCCCGGGGTCCGGAACTCTCAGGATGGAGAACTCGCTTCGTTGAGAGAAATTTCCCTCAACGAAGCGAGTTCTCCATCCCGAGACGGCTCGGCGGGCGACGGCCGGGTGCCTGCGGCGGTTGACGGCCGGAGTGGTCGAGCTGGGCTCTGCCTGCCTACGCGGCGTGGGTCTTGCCGCGGAGCTCGGCGAGCTCGCGACCGGACTCCGCCGCCTTCGTCTCGGCCTCGGACTTGAGGTCTGCGGCGAGGTCGGCGAACTGGTCGAGGGCCGGGTTGACGCCGACGAGCGTGAAGGGACGCTGCACGACGCGGAGGTCAAGGCCCCAGGCATCCTGGAGCAGACGGGTGAGGTACGGCGTGGAGTGGTCCCAGCCTTCCTTCGGGGTGCCCTCGTCGTAGTTGCCACCGAGGACGGTCGCGAGGGTTGCGGGCTTCCCGGCGAGCGTCGTGCTTCCAGCGTTGGTGCGCGGGTCGGTGTAGGCGAGGTCGAACCAGAGCTTGAAGTGCTGCGAGATGCCGTAGTTGTAGAGCGGCACGGTGAAGAGCAGGGCGTCGGCCGCGATGATCTCGTCGGCCAGCTGCGCTGCGAGGGCGACAGCGGCGCGCTGCTCCTCGGTGCGGTCGTCCTCGGGCGTGAAGCCAGCGTAGACGGCGTTCTGCCAGGCGTCGGCGGGGATGGGCGACTCGATGAGGTTGCGGCGTGTGACGACCGAGTCGGGGTGTGCCTGGGTCCACTCGGCCTCGACGAGGTCGCCGAGCGCGCGGCTGGCGGAGGTGGCGGGGAGCAGGCTGGCATCGATACGGAGAAGGGACATGCGGGGCTCCTTGAAATTTCACAGAGTCGCTATGAAAACCAGAGCGACTCTGTGCAGATTAGCACGGGTACACTGGCGGCATGGCAGAGAAAGCGCAGGAGCACGGCGCCGCGGAATGCGACGGCGCCATCTCGCTCGCCTTCACGCTGCTGGGCAAGCGCTGGAACGGCATGATCATCGATGTGCTCGGCTCGCAGCCGCTCACCTTCGTCGCCCTGCGCCGCGCGGTGACGGGCATCAGCGACGCGGTCCTCTCCGACCGCCTGACCGAGCTCGCCGGGGCCGGACTCGTCGCGCGCACCGTCAACGACGGCCCGCCGATCTCGGTCAGCTACGAGCTCACGACGGCCGGTCAGCGCCTCATCCCCGTGCTCAAGCAGCTCGGGACGTGGGCATCGGAGAACCTCGAGCACGCCCCGCTGGCCTGATCCAGCGTCAGTCGCCCTCGAATCAGGCGTCGCCCCGCACGCGCACGACCGTTCGCCCGCGCACCGCCCCATCGAGGATGGGCTGTGCGACCTCGATCGCCTCCTCGAGGGCGACGACCTCGGTCATCGACTCGAGCAGTTCGCTGTCGAGCTCGAGGAGTCTGTTCCAGGCCTCGGCCCGCACCTCGAGGCTCTGCACGACCGAGTTGATGCCGCGCAGCGTCACGCCGCGCAGTATGAACGGCAGGACCGTCATCGGCAGGTCGGTACCCTGCGCCAGCCCGCACGCCGTCACCAGCCCTTCTCGCCTCGTCTGTGCGATCACGTTCGCGAGGGTCGTCGAGCCGACCGCGTCGATGGCCCCGGCCCAGCGCTCCGTCTGCAGCCCCTTGCCAGGCGCATCGGAGAGCACGTGCCGGTCGATGATCTCGGCCGCGCCGAGGCGGCGCAGGTAGTCGCCCTCCTCGTCACCGCGGCCAGTGGATGCGACGACCCGGTAGCCGAGTCCCGCCAGCAGGGCGATCGCCACGCTGCCGACGCCACCCGCCGCACCCGTCACGAGCACCTCGCCGTCGCCGGGCGCGACCTGCTGCTCGAGCGCCAGCACCGACAGCATCGCCGTGTACCCGGCAGTGCCGATGGCGGCCCCCTGCAAGAGGGACATCTCCTCGGGCAGGTGGATGAGCGACTCGTCGTCGACGAGGCACAGCTCGGCGAGGCCGCCGTGCCTGCTCTCGCCGAGCCCCGCCCCGTTCAGCACGACGCGGTCGCCTGGCACGAAGTTCGGCGTGCGCGACTCCCGAACGACGCCGACGACGTCGATGCCCGGGACGAGCACATCCGCTCGACTCACGCCGGGCCTGCCGGCGAGGAGCAGGGCGTCCTTGTAGTTGAGGCTCGAGTAGGCCACGTCGACGAGCACCTGGCCGCGATGGAGGTGACCGTCGCCGAACAGCTCGTCGCCGAGCTCATCGAACGCGACGTCGATGCGAGGCTTCCCCGCGTCGTCGGTGGACTTCGTCGTCAGGTATCCGCGAACCATGGCGCCATCGTAGGGGGCGCGGATCAGAGCTCCCCAGCATGCGCTGCGCGGAGCCGTCCGCACGCCGCACGCCGCCCGCACGCCGCTCTGCCAGACTGGCTGGCATGATCACGGTCCGCACCTTCGCCGAACTCAGCGCCGCCGAGCTCTGGGGCATCCTGCACCTGCGCTCGAGCATCTTCGTCGTCGAGCAGGACTGCGTGTACCTCGACCCGGACACGGCCGACTTCGCCGACGGCACCCTGCATGCGTTCATCGGCGACGACCCCCTCTACCCGCACAGCTACGCGAGACTCCTCCCCATCGGCTGGCCGGATGAGCACCTGCCGACGCACGTATCGCGCCCCATCGGCAGGGTCGTGACCGCCGAGAGCTCCCGCGGCCTCGGCTACTCGGCTCAGATCATCCGCCACCTCGTCGAGATCGCCGAGAGCGAAGGCCTCTCGACCTCCCTCAACGGGCAGGCGCACCTCGAATCCTGGTACGCGAGATTCGGGTTCGAACGCTGCGGTGAGAACTTCATGGAGGACGACATTCCCCACGTGCCGATGGTGAAATACACATCCAGCCCTGACTCATGATTTACTCGCTCGTAACAAGCATGAATCAGTTAGTCGCAGTGCCGCGGCTAGCTTGAGATCCGGGCGCCGCTGCGCGGCGCTCGCTCTCTGCTTACGTATAAAGGAGCACCATGAGTAACTTTGCCAAGTCGTCTCCCTCCAGGAAGTTGCGCATCACCACAGGAATCGCCGCCATGAGCGTCGGCGTCTTCATGCTGGCTGCGTGCTCGTCGACGACCGACGGCGGCGATCCAGCTGCGGAGGGCGATGCTGCCGCTGCAGTCTGCGGGCCCGACACGGCTGCATCCGTCGCCGACGTCACGCCCGTCGACGCGCCTGCAGCTCAGGAGCGCTCCGAAGCGCTCAAGATCGGCTCGCTGCTTCCGCAGACCGGAACCCTGGCCTTCCTCGGCCCGCCCGAGATCGCCGGTGTCGACCTCGCGGTCGCCGAGATCAACGCCTCGCCGTCCGGTGTGCTCGGCGGCAACATCACCGTCGTCCACCGTGACTCGGGCGACACGTCGACCGACATCGCGACGCAGTCGGTCACCGACCTGCTCAGCCAGAACGTGTCCGCCATCGTCGGCGCGGCATCCTCGGGCGTCTCGATGACGGTCATCGACCAGATCACCGGCGCAGGCGTCGTGCAGATCTCGCCGGCGAACACCTCGGCTGAGTTCTCCACCTACGCCGACAACGGCTTCTACTTCCGCACCGCCCCCTCGGACATCCTCCAGGGACGTGTCAACGGAAACACCATCGTCAACGACGGCAACGCATCCGTCGGCATCATCTACCTGAACGACGCCTACGGCTCGGGCCTCTCCGAGAGCATCACCACGGCAGTCGAGGCTGCCGGCGGCGAGGTCGTCGCGTCTGAAGCCTTCAACGAGGGCGACAGCCAGTTCTCCGCGCAGATCGACGCTGTCACGGCCGCCGACCCCGACGCGATCGCGCTCGTCGCGTTCGACCAGACGGCGACCATCGTTCCGCAGCTCATCGGCACCAAGGGCTTCCCCGCCGACAAGCTCTACATGGTCGACGGCAACATGGCCGACTACTCCGCTGACTTCGAAGAGGGCACGCTGAACTGCGCCAAGGGCACCATCCCCGGTGTTGTCGCCTCCGACGACTTCCGCGCTCAGCTGCTCGGCATCGACCCGGACCTGAAGGACTTCACGTACGGCGCTGAGTCGTACGACGCCGTCATCCTGGCAGCCCTCGCCGCTCAGGCCGGCGGTGCCGCTGACCCGGCGACGATCAAGGACAACATGCAGAAGGTCTCCGTCGATGGTGAGAAGTGCACCACCTACGCCGACTGCGTCGCGCTCCTCGAAGCTGGAACCGACATCGACTATGACGGTGTCTCCGGCCCGATCTCGTTCGACGAGAACGGCGACCCGTCAGAGGCCACGATCGGCATCTACCAGTACGGCAACGGCAACACCTACTCCAACATCGGAGAAGAGGCTGGCCAGCTCTAAGCTGATCCGCTGAGCGAAGGGCCCGGGATGCACGCATCCCGGGCCCTTTCGCGTGCCCTGGCTGGGGCTGGGCCCTATCGCGTCCCCGTGCCGAGCATCCGCCCCCGCCTTCTGCTCTCTCCCTCCCTCCC
>NZ_PSYC01000039.1:0-133230 GCF_002931515.1 Pseudoclavibacter sp. RFBG4
TCGGCATCCTGACGTCCCGACATCCCGGCGTCCCCGCAGCCCGCACGCACACCCGAATCTGCGTCCCCGCCCCGAATGGGCCACTTTGCCCCCATCTGACCACGCAACACGGGCTCAAAGTGACCTCTTCACGAGGCGCGGCGACGCCGGGATGTCGGGACGTCAGGATGCCGACGTGCGCGGGCTTCCCGCATGGCCGCGAGCATCCCCCGCACGCGCCCCCACGTCGAATGGGCCACTTTCGCCCCATCGGGCCGCGCCACACGGGCTCAAAGTGACCTCTTCACGAGGCGCGGCGACGCCGGAGGCGGCAACCGCGGTGAGCGGTCAGCGGTCAGCGGTCTGCGGATGCGCCGAGCTGTGGATGCTTCGGGCGTCGGGGCGGCGAGCTGTGGAGAACTTCAGCGCGGCGACGCCGAGATACGTAGGTTTCCGGCATGGCCGCGCGCATCCCGATCCCCGAGGAGCTCAGAGACCGCGCGTTCGGGATCGCGGAGGGGAACGCCGCGGGTCTCACCAAGAAAGCCCTCGCCCGTCAGAGCCTCGCTCGGCCCTACCGCGGAGTGCGAGCGACGGAACCCGCACTCACCAGCAGGGAGCAGGTCCTCCGCTTCGGGCCGCGACTTCGCGGTGGCCAGGCGCTGAGCGGGCGCTCCGCGCTGCGGGTCTACGGGCTGCCGGTACCGCGGCGCCATCGCTCCGACACCGTCGACGTGCTTGCCAGGCAGTCGACCTCGAGACCGCGAGCGTCGGGGGTCCGTGCGCGGCGCATCCGGGATGACCTCTGGGAGGCGGACCTCATCGAGGGGGTCCGGGTCGTTCCCGCGCCGCTGCTCTTCGCTCTGCTCGGGAGTTCGTTCAGCGAGACGGAGCTGATCACGGTCGGCGACGCGATGATCAGCGACTTCGACCGCTACCCGGGGCGCGTTTCGTCCGGCTCGTTGACGCAGCTCACGAATCTAGAGGATGCCGTCGAGCGCTGGGGCCGACTCCGCGGCTGCTCGGTCCTGCGCAGCGCCCTGCCGCGCCTTCGGGAACACGTTGCCTCGCCACCGGAGAGCTGGCTTCGCTGCCTCATCGTGGATGCGGGCATCGAGGAACCCGCCGTCAACGCCGATATCCACGCGGGCGGACGCTTCCTGGCACGAGGCGACCTCGTTTTCCGAGCCCAGCGCGTCGTCGTGGAGTACGAGGGCGAAGGGCACCTGAGCCCCGCGCAGTTTCGGCGCGACATAACCCGCACGGAGGTGCTGATCGCGGCCGGATGGCGCGTCATCCGCGTCACCCACGCTGACCTGTTCCCCGACGCCGCCGTCTTCCTCGCGCGGTTGCGTGTGGCGCTGTCGCGGTAGCGCGGCAGCGCGGCAGGCCGGCAGCGCGGTAGCCCGGTAGCGCATAGGCCCACTTGGGCCACTTTCACCCCACTCGGAGCCGTCTGGAAGGGTGAAACTGACCCAAATGACCCAAATGACCCAGGCGGAGCCGTCGGCAGGGCGAAAATGACCCAAGTAGCCCAGGCGGAGACATCTGGAGGGGTGAAAGCGACCCAAACGGGCCAGGCGGAGCCGCCTGGAGGGGTGAAAGCGACCCAAACAGGCCAGGCGGAGCCGTCGGCAGGGCGAAAGTGACCTAACTAGCCCTGGCGGAGACATCTGGAGGGGTGAAAGCGACCCAAACGGGCCAGGCGGAGCCGCCTGGAGGGGTGAAAGCGACCCGGATGGTCCAGGCGGGGCCATCCGGAGGGGGGGGGGAAGTGACCTAGCTGAACCATCCGCCGAGCGCGGTCAGCCGGGAGGCGCGCAGCCGGGAGCGCGCTGAGACGGGAGGCGCGCAGACTGGAGGCGCGCAGCCGCGAGGCGGTCAGGGAGATGCGATCAGGGGATGAGGCGGTCGGCGCGGTAGCGCTCGAAGAGGTCGGCGAAGGCTTGGTCGGTTCGGCGGAAGCTGAGGAAGCCGGCGGCGCGGCTCTTGCCCATGTCGGTGACGACCTCCATCTCGCGTCCGAGGTCGGCGTCGGTGTGCCACCAGGATGCGAGCCGCGAGATGTCCGCCTCGACGAGGCCGTGCTCGGCCGCGATGGCCGGCCAGTGCTGCTCGAGCTGCGCCATCTGCTCCTCGAGCGGCCGCGCCTGCCCGTCGAACCCGACGACCTGCTCGGCGGGGACGCCGAGCATCTCGGCGAGGCGAGGCCACATCCACCGCCAACGGAAGATGTCCCCGTTGACGATGTTGAAGGCCTCGTTGCGTCCTGCCGGCTCCGTCGACGCCCACACCATCTGCTCGGCGAGGACCCCCGCGTCGGTCATGTCGGTGAGGCCGTTCCACTGCGCCGCGCTGCCGGGGAACACGAAGGGCACGCCGAGGTGCTTCGCGATCGTTGCCTGCACGGCGATCGTCAGGCCCATGTTCATGGCGTTGCCGACGGCATGCCCGATGACGGTGTGCGATCGATGCACCGACCACGTGAAGTGCTGGCGGGCTGCTGCTGCGAAGAGCTCGTCCTCCTGCGCGTAGTAGAAGTTCGGGGTGTCGAGCCGCTCCGACTCCTCACGGAACGGGGTGTCGGGCATCTCCCCCGCGGCGTAGGCCTCGAATGGGCCCAGGTAGTGCTTGAGTCCGGTGACCAGGGCGGCGTGCTCCACTGGGGCGTGGTCGAGCGCCGCGAGCAGGTCACGGACCATGGCGCCGTTCACGGCGATGTTCTCCGCCTCCGTCGCCTGTCGCTGCCACGCGGTGAAGAACACGTGCGTGGGGCGCTCCTCCGCGAGCGCAGCGCGCAGGCTCGCCGGGTCGCGGAGGTCGGCGGCGATGCCCCGCACGGTGCCGCTCGTCACGGCGCGACGGGAGAGGGCGAGCACCTCCCATCCGTCCTGGCTCAGGCGATCGACGAGGGCGGAGCCGGTGATCCCGGAGGCGCCCACAACAAGCGCGGTCCTCGGTGCGTTGGCGGTGCTGTTCGAGTTCGAGGTCATCAGGGGTGCAACGAGGCTGCCGCGATTGCTATTCCATGGCCGCGCGGTTCGGGATGCGCACCGCAGGCCGAGAATGGGGCGGTTCTACACTGGTTCGGTGAATGAACCCGCGTCGCCCCCTGACCCCAGCACGCTGCATCCGATCGAGGGTCAGGAGCGGGTCATCCTCCTGAAGCCGCTCATCACCAGCCCGCTCATCAGCGTCGGAGACTTCACGTACTACGACGACCCCGACGACCCCTCGGCGTTCGAGACGCGCAACGTGCTGCACCACTATGGGCCCGAGCGTCTGGTTATCGGGAAGTTCTGCGCGATCGCCTCCGGCGTGCGGTTCATCATGAACGGCGCCAACCATCGCATGTCTGGGCCATCCACGTATCCGTTCCCCATCATGGGCGGAGCCTGGGGGCAGCACGTCGACCTCGTCAGCGACCTGCCGAGCCGCGGCGACACGGTCGTCGGCAACGACGTCTGGATCGGCGGGGACGTCACCATCATGCCGGGGGTGCGGATCGGCGACGGGGCGATCATCTCCACTGGATCCGTCGTGACGAAGGATGTGCCCGACTACGGCATCGTGGGCGGCAACCCGGCGACGCTCATGCGTCGCCGTTTCGATGACGACGACGTCCGAACGCTCCTCGAGGTCGCCTGGTGGGACTGGCCTCTCGAGGCGGTCACGGAGCATGTCCGTGTCATCGCCGACGGTTCAGTGGCCGAGCTCGCTTCGATCGCCGGCCGGTTGGCGTAGCGGCGGCGCTGCACGGCCACGCCGCAGCGCGGCGCCGCAGCGCGGCGCCGCTGCACAGCACCGCCGCGCCACGTCTCGGTCGGCTTACGGGTAGGCGACGTAGAGGCGGTACATGCCCGCGAACGTGCCCGTCGTGTCCTGCGAGCAGGCGTTCGGCCCGATGTACACGTTCGATCCGGTGCCGACGGAACCGCCGACGACGGCTCCCCATTTCGTCACGCATTCGGCCTGGGTCTCGAAGGCGTAGTAGGCCGAACCGGCGGCGCTGGCGGGGGTGGCGGCGAAGAGCGCTCCCGCGAGCGCGCCGACCGCGGCGAGTCCACTGAGCCCTGCAAACTTGCGAGTCTTTGAATTCGTCATCGTGCGAGGCTAGGACGCCTCCTTGAGCGAGCCGTCCGAAGTCCCTCCGTATTCCGTGGGTACGCAGGCAGCATCCCGTGGGTACGGACGGAGCCTCCGAGAAGGGTGTCGGCTACGCGGTGACGTCCGCGACCTGGCGCAGTACCTTGGAGTCGAGCGCCGCGAGTGCGACGACCTTGTACCCCTCCGACTCGAAGAAGATCGTCGCCCGGTCCTCTTCCACGCTGATGACCGTGCCTGCTCCCCACTCGCGGTGCTCGACGGTCTCGTCGATGGCGAGCGGCGCATCCGCCGGCACGCTCTCTGCCTGGGCGTCCGACGTGTCCTCGCGCCGATCGCAGCCGTCGCAGTTCCCACACCACTCCGGCCCGTCGACCCCGAAGTAGTCGAGCAGTACGCGGCGGCGGCACTGCGTCTCCTCCGCGTAGGCGCGCATCATCGACAGTCGCGACTCGGCGATTCGCTCCCGCGCTGCGGATGCCTCCTTGACGGCCTTCACCACGACAT
The DNA here is from genome assembly GCF_002931515.1 of Pseudoclavibacter sp. RFBG4. Classification (NCBI taxonomy): domain Bacteria; kingdom Bacillati; phylum Actinomycetota; class Actinomycetes; order Micrococcales; family Microbacteriaceae; genus Pseudoclavibacter; species Pseudoclavibacter sp. RFBG4. Next base: position 4,591 of record NZ_PSYC01000039.1, read on the forward strand.
CGACTCGGGTCCTGCGCAGCGGATGCACGCCCCCGGCCGCCTCGACCAGTTCGGCATCCACGAGCTGGTTGACGAGCCTCGAGACAGTTCTTGTTGATTGACCGACGGCCTCGGCAAGGTCCCGGATGCTCACCCCTGGCGTGCGTGTGACGGCGCGCCACAGGGTGCGCAGTCCGGCCTTGTCGATCGAGCGCTTCGCGAAGAAGCGCCGCAGCGCGAGGTCCTCGACGCGGTAGTGCAGCACCGCCGTCGCGGGCTCGCCGTCCCGCCCCGCGCGGCCGACCTCCTGGTAGTAGGCGTCGAGCGATTCCGTCGTCGCCGCGTGCAGCACGAAGCGCACGTCACCCCGGTCGATGCCCATGCCGAACGCGGACGTCGCGACGACGACATCGAGCTCGCCGTGCCGCCAACGGTCCTGCACAGCTTGGCGCTCCGCGACCTTGAGGCCGGCGTGGTAGGCGGCGACCTCCCGCCCTTCCGCGGCGAGCTCTGCCGCGTACGACTCCGTCTCCCTGCGCGAGGCGACGTAGACGAGACCGGGTGCGGTCCAGCTGCGCGCTTCATCGACGATCGCAGCCCGCTTGTCGTCCTCGCTCTCATGGCGCTGGACCGCGAGCCGGATCTCGGGTCGGTCGACGCCGTGCACCTGCACGTCCGGATCCTGCATCCGCAGCCGCTCGATGATGTCCGCCCGCACAGGCTTCGACGCCGTCGCGGTCATCGCGAGCACCGGCGGGTCGCCGAGCGCTGATCGCACGTCGCCGAGCCTCAGGTAGTCGGGCCGGAAATCGTGCCCCCACGAGGAGACGCAGTGCGCCTCATCCACGACGAGCAGAGACACGTCCTGCGCTGCGAGGCGGGCGATGTTGTCCTCGTTCGCGAGCTGCTCCGGCGCGAGGAGCACGTACAGCGACCCGCCCGCGTCGATCCGCTCCCAGGCTCGGGCCACCGCAGCAGCGCCCCGTGACGAGTTGATGGCGACGACGTCGGGGGCATCCGGGGCGGCCTCGATCGAGGCGCGCTGATCTGCCTGCAGGGCGATGAGCGGCGAGACGACGAGAACGATGCCGCCGCGCGCAGCCCCCGCGACCTGGTAGACCGCTGACTTCCCGCCACCGGTTGCGAGAACGAGCAGCGTGTCGCGCCCGGCCGCCGCAGAGCGGATCGCGTCGCCTTGACCGGGGAGCAGCGACTCCCACCCGAACCGCTCCCGCGCGATGCGCTCGAGCGTGCGACGGGTTGGTGCGGAGGAACTCATGCGCCGACGCTATCGCCGTCGAACTGGGTGAGGACTTCGCTTGACAGGCCTCTCAGCCCGTGTGCTGGGTGCGGGGCGGTGTGCCGTTCGCTGCCGCCTTGACCTTGCCCATGGGGCATGGCCCAAGGTGGATGCATGACCACCTCAATTCACTCACGACTGACCGCCGGGGAGTTCCGTGCACTGACCGGCCTCTCCCCCAAGGCCCTCCGCATCTACGCGGAGCGGGGCCTTCTCACCCCGGACGATGTCGACCAGGCCACCGGCTACCGCACGTTCACGCACGACCAGCTGCGGGCCGGCCTCCGCCTGGACTTCCTCCGTCGATCTCACGTTCCACTCGCGGAGATCAGCGACGTCTCCTCGTTCTCCGTCGCCGACTGGCGCCTCAAGCTCTCCCTCCGCCGCAGCATGGAGGACTTCTACCTGGACCTCGCGGAGCACGTCGGCCAGCGCGATCTCGCGGCGTTCGTCCCAGAACTCGTCGACGTTCCCGAGACGCATTGGGTCGCTGCCAGCGTGGAGCTCAGCCTTCCGAACGATCCAGAAGACACCCTGGAGACGTTCAGCGCACTCGCCGTGGACACCCCGGGGCTCGACCGCGTGCTCCTCGATGTCCTCGACGAAGCTGGCGCAGAGGTCGAAGACGAGTCGTGGACCATGGCCGCCGCGGGCGAGAACGAATCGAGGATGCTCATCGCGCATCGCGTGGCCTCACCCCTGGCGCCTCAGCAGCTGGGCCGCTGCCAGGACGAGCTCTCCTCGCGTGCAAGCGGGAGCGCGCAACTCGTCACGGGAACCCTCCCCGAGCGTCAGGAGCTGACCTTCGCAGGGACGAGCGACGCGGACGACCCTGTCGCGGAAACCGGCGACGCCTACCTCCAGGTCGTCGCGTTCGCCCAACTCGCGAGCGAGCGCGACCTCACGCCGCTGCGGGCGCTCCCCCGCCGTCGCGTCGCGTCGCGCTCCATCTTCGATGGCGAGCCCCGTGATGTGTTCGACCTCGAGATCCCGCGGCGTGGCGGCCGCAGCACACGGTGAAAGCGAGGGGATCGGCAGCCACCTGAGGTCTGCGGCTAGCCTCGAGCGATGGATGAAGCGCAGACCCTTCCGGGAGGCAATGCAGGCGGCGAAGTCGTGCGCATCGCCGACACCGTGCGCAAGCGATGGACCGCTGCCACGCCAAGCGTGACCGCCTACGTGCATGCCCTGCGCGAGGCGGGCGTGGATGCACCGGCTCCGCTGGGGCGAGATGCCGAGGGTCGCCAGGTGCAGGAGTTCATCCCGGGGCACCTCGCGATGGCGGCTCAGCCGCTGACACACGCCGAGCTGCGCCGGGCTGGATCGATGGTGCGTTCGATCCACGATGCGAGTGCGAGCTACGTGCCCGCAGCGGACGCGGTCTGGGAGACGGCGATTCCAGCTCCCGATCATGAACTCGTGTGCCACAACGACCTGGCGCCGTGGAACCTCGTCCTCGGCGAGAGGTGGGTCTTCATCGACTGGGACGCCTCAGCTCCGAGCACGCGGCTCTGGGACCTGGCCTATGCGGCTCAGTCGTTCACCGTGAACGACCACCGTCAGCCACCCGCCGTCGCGGCCCGCGCACTCGCCGCATTCGTCGACGGCTACGGCCCGGATCCGGAAACGCGCGAACTCCTCCCGGCCGCGATGGGCGAGCGAGCCGAGGCCATGTGGGAGCTGCTCCACACGTCGAGCGGGACAGGGCACGAACCCTGGGCGTCCATGTTCCGCAACGGACACGGAGCACATTGGGAGACCGCGACGCGCTACGTCAAGGAGCACCGCGACACGTGGGCGCGTATCACTGCGCCGCGTTCGAACCAAGCGCGAGGCGATGGCTCCTGATGCCAGGCCCCATCTGCCAAGGCCTCAGCTCCGAGGGGCCGAGCGCCTAAGCCGGCTCCCTGCCGCCGCCGCCCGGACGACCGCGCCAACGACGAGACGGCCGGCGCCCCTCTGGGCGCCGGCCGTCTCAGCAGCTGCTGGGAGCTAGTTCACTTCGTTGGGGTGCGCCGCGACGCGTCCCTCTTCGCCGCGCTCGAGTGCCGTGATGGCGTCGTACTCGGCGCCCGACAGCTCGAAGTCGAAGACCTGAGCGTTCTCGACCATGCGCTCTCGCGACGTGGTCTTCGGGAAGACGATGTTGCCCTTCTGGAGGTGCCAGCGGATGACGACCTGCGCGGGCGTCTTGCCGTGTGCATCCGCTGCCGCCTTCACGGGCTCCAGCTCGAAGAGCGGGTACTTGGCCTGGCCAAGCGGTCCCCAGGCTTCGGTCTTGATGTCCTCGGCCTGCAGGTAGGCGTCGAGCTCCGGCTGCTGGAAGATCGGGTGCTGCTCGATCTGGTTGACGACCGGCTTCACGCCGGTTGCCGAGATGATGTCGCGCAGGTGCGACTCGAAGAAGTTGCACACGCCGATCGACGTGGTCAGGCCGGCCTGCTGCAGCTCGACGAGCGCCTCCCAGCTCTCGACGAACTTGTTCTGCTTCGGCGTCGGCCAGTGGATGAGGTAGAGGTCGGCCTTCTCGAGGCCGAGGCGCTCGAGGCTCGCGTCGATCGCAGCACGGGGCGTGTCGCGGCCCTGCTCGTCGTTCCAGAGCTTCGTGGTCACGTAGAGCTCGTCGCGCGGGATGCCGGACTTCGCGATGGCCCTGCCAACGCCCTCCTCGTTGCCGTAGATCTTGGCGGTGTCGATGTGGCGGTAGCCGACCTCGAGGGCGTCGGACACGATGCGCTCGGTCTCTGCCGGGTCGACCTTGAAGACTCCGAAGCCGAGCTGGGGAATGCTGGTGCCGTCGTTGAGGGAAACGTTGGGGATCTGCAATGCGGTCATCCCACTGTTCTAGCAAGCGGAACTGGTTCCGCGCTGACCGGACACGGCAATAGACTGTAATGCTCATGACTACGACTCCCCTCGAGATCTCCTACCCGCCGGAGCTGCCCGTCAGCCAGATGCGGGACGAGATCCGCGACGCCATCGCCGGCAACCAGGTGGTCATCGTCGCGGGCGAGACCGGGTCGGGCAAGACGACGCAGCTGCCGAAGATCTGCCTCGAGCTCGGCAGGCAGATGATCGGGCACACGCAGCCCCGACGTATCGCAGCGCGCACGATCGCGGAGCGGATCGCGGATGAGCTCGGCGGCGACATCGGCGGGCTCGTCGGCTACCAGGTGCGCTTCACCGACGAGGTGTCGGCCGAGACGCGCGTGAAGCTCATGACCGACGGCATCCTCCTCAACGAGATCCACCGCGACCGCCTGCTGCGCAAGTACGACACGATCATCATCGACGAGGCGCACGAGCGCAGCCTCAACATCGACTTCCTCCTCGGCTACCTGAAGACGCTCCTCCCGAAGCGACCCGACCTGAAGGTCATCATCACGTCGGCGACGATCGACCCCGAGTCGTTCTCGAAGCACTTCAACGACGCCCCGATGATCGAGGTCTCCGGCCGCACCTTCCCCGTCGACGTCCGCTACCGGCCCCTCGTCGCCGACGCTCCGCTCCCCGGCGACGAGGACGAGGACGCCGCCCCGCAGACGCCGGAGCGCGACATGTTCGAGGGCATCGTGGATGCGCTCGACGAGCTCGACCGCGACCTGCCCGGCGACGTGCTCGTGTTCCTGTCCGGCGAGCAGGAGATCCGGGACGCGCAGGACGCGATCCGCGCCCACGTCGCGCGCGACGCTCGCCCGGAGTCGACCGAGGTCCTCCCGCTCTTCGGCCGCCTCTCCTCCGCGGAGCAGCACCGCGTGTTCGAGTCGAAGCGTCCGCCCGGGGTGCGCCGCCGCGTGGTGCTCGCGACGAACGTCGCCGAGACGAGCCTCACGGTGCCAGGCATCGTCGCCGTCATCGACACGGGGACGGCGCGCATCTCCCGGTACTCGACGCGAGCGAAGGTGCAGCGCCTCCCCATCGAGGCGATCTCGCAGGCGTCCGCGAAGCAGCGTTCGGGCCGCGCCGGCCGCACCTCGGCTGGCGTCGCCATCCGCCTCTACTCGGAGGACGACTTCGATCGCCGCCCCGAGTTCACCGAACCCGAGATCCTCCGCACGAACCTCGCGAGCGTGCTCCTGCAGATGCTCGAGCTGGGCCTCGGGGCCCTCTCCGAGTTCCCGTTCCTGCAGCCACCTGACGCGCGCGGCATCAAGGACGGCACCGACCTCCTCAGCGAGCTCGGGGCCGTGGAACCCGGCAAGGCCAGCAACGGGAAAGACAGCCAGCTGCGCCTCACGAAGACGGGCCGCAGCCTCGCCCGCCTCCCCATCGACCCCCGATTCGGCCGCATGGTCATCGAGTCGAAGCAGCACGACGTGAGCCGCGAGATCCTCATCATCGTCGCCGGAATGACGGTGCAGGACATCCGCGAGCGTCCGCTCGAGAAACGGCAGAAGGCCGACGAGCTGCACGCGCGGTTCCGCGACCCGTCCAGCGACTTCCTCACTCTCGTGAACCTGTGGAACTACCTCGAGGAGCAGAGCCACGAGCTCGGCTCGAGCGCGTTCCGTCGCAAGTGCCGCGACGAGTTCATCAACTTCGTCCGCTTCCGCGAGTGGCAGGACGTGTTCCGTCAGCTCCGCCAGCTCGCCGGCCCCATCGGCTTGAAGGTGCAGCGGCCAGCCGCCGGGCAGGTGCAGGAGCCCGGCGCCCTCGCCGACGCCATCCACCGCTCCATGCTCGCCGGGCTCCTCAGCCACATCGGCATCCGCGACGAGCTGAAGCGCGACTACGCGGGAGCACGCGGCACCCGGTTCCAGATCTTCCCCGGTTCCGGGCTCGCGAAGGCGAAGAAGCAGCCGGATGTCGTCATGGCGGCCGAGCTCGTCGAGACGAGCCGCCTCTTCGCGCGCACCGTCGCGAAGATCGACCCAGCCTGGGCGGAGGTGCTCGCGGGCTCCCTCGCGAAGCGCAACCACTCCGACCCGCACTGGGAGAAGAAGCAGGGCTCCGCCGTCGCCATCGAGCGGGTGACCCTCTACGGCGTGCCCATCGTCCGCGGACGAACCGTGCAGTTCTCGAAGATCGACCCGGCCTGGTCGCGCGATCTGTTCATCCGCCACGCCCTCGTCGAGGGTGACTGGAACGGGCGCCACAGCTTCGACTCGAAGAACCGGGCGCTGCGCAAGAGCCTCGCCGACCTCGAGGAGCGCACCCGTTCGCGCGGCGCCTACACCGACGACGAGGACGCCGTCTTCGAGTTCTACGACGAGCGCCTCCCCAGGGATGTCGTCTCGCAGTCCACGTTCGAGAAGTGGTGGCAGGGCGCGCAGCAGCAGACCCCGCAGCTGCTCACGATGACGAGGGCGGATGTGCTCGGCGAAGAGCACGCCGACCCGGACGAGCAGGGTGCCGGGTTCCCCACCGAGTGGAAGCAGGGCGACCAGCGCCTCCGCCTCCGGTACCGCTTCGACCCGGGTGCGCCCGACGACGGCGTGACGGTCAACATCCCGCTGCCCCTGCTGTCGCGCCTCGACGACCGCGGCTTCGACTGGCAGGTGCCCGGCATGCGCCGAGAGCTGGTCATCGCGCTCCTGAAGTCGCTGCCGAAGGCCACCCGACGCAACTTCGTGCCCTCCGCGGACTGGGCCGACAAGCTCCTCGGCGAACTCGGCGAGGCGAGGCCAGACCTCGGCCAGGAGGTTCCCGGGGACTTCGACGACGCGCTGCGGCAGATCATGCAGCGGCAGGCGGGCATCCGCTTCGACGTGAGCGAGTTCGACTGGAGCCGCGTCCCCTCGCACCTTCGGGTGCGCTTCCGAGTCCTCGACGACCGCGGCCGCGAGCTCGGCACCGGAGAGGACCTCAGGGCGCTGCAGGAGAAGCTCAAGAAGGCGTCGGAGGCGTCGGTGCTGCGCGCGACGCAGCAGGTCGCGGCGCCCGCCCGCCCCGGGAACGGCGTGCGCGAAGCCGGTTCGGTGCCCGCGCAGAGCGCGTCGACCGCGGAGCTCCGCTACGACCAGCACGGGCTCACCGAGTGGCCGCTCGACGAGATCCCCGAGCTCATCGACATCAAGCGCAAGCACGGCGTCATCCGCGCCTACCCGTCCCTCGCCGTCGTCAAGGGGAGCATCGACCTGCGCCTCGTGACGACGCCAGAGGACCAGGCGCGCGAGCATCCCATCGGCGTCGCTGCCCTCCTCGTCGCGTCGGTGCCCTCCCCTGCGAGCTACGTGCAGGAGCACCTGACGGCGAAGGAGAAGCTGGCCCTCGCGACGAGCCCGTACCACTCGACGCCGGCGCTCTTCGGCGACATCGTCGCGGCCCTCGCCCAGGATGCGGTTGCCGCGTACAGCCAGGAGCACGGCGGCCCCGTGCGCACGCGGGCCGCGTTCGATGCGCTGCGCGAGACGTTCAACGCCACCCTGCTCGACCGCATGTTCGCGCAGACGAAGCTCGTCTCCGAGATCCTCGACCGCTTCCGCGAGGCCAACAAGGCGCTCAAGGCGGCGAACCACATCTCGGTGCTGCCATCGCTCTCCGACGCCCGCTCGCAGCTGCAGGCGCTCGTCTACCCGGGCTTCGTGTCGAAGACCGGCGTCACGCGGCTCGCGCATCTCCCCCGCTATCTGCGGGCGCTCACCTACCGCCTGGAGCGGGTGCTCAGCCACTCCAGCATCGAGCGGGCCGGCCTCATGCAGGTGGAGCAGGCGACGGCCCTGTACACGGAGGCGGGCGGCACGTTCCCCGTGAACCGCTCCGCCCCGGCATCCGTCGTCCAGGCGAGGTGGATGCTCGAGGAGTTCCGCGTGAGCCTCTTCGCGCAGCAGCTCGGCACGGCTGAGACGGTGTCGCTGAAGCGCATCCGCCAGGCCCTCGCGGAGAAGTAGCGCCGGGCGCGCGCCGCCCCTCAGGGCACCCCAGCGCCCTGCTGCATCGCGGCCTGCTGCGTCGCCCCTGCCGCATCCACCTCACCAAGCGCAAAAAATCAGCCAGATGCACGCTTCCGGTGGCGGGAGCGTGCATCTGGCTGATTCTTGGAACGCGAGCCGGGCTGCGCTGAGCCGGCCAGCTGGCGCTAGACGGCCGTGTAGCCGCCGTCGACGAGCACGTAGGAGCCAGTCATGAAGCTCGCCTTGTCGGAGAGCAGGTAGGTGGTGAGGTTCGCGACCTCTTCGGCCTTGCCGAGGCGCCCCAGCGGGTGCTTCGCGACGAGGGCTTCGAGCTGCTCCTCGCTGAGGTGCTTCTCGAGCAGCGGCGTGGAGATGTACCCGGGTCCGACGGCGTTGATCCGCAGCCCCTGGGGGCCGTACTCGGCAGCCGAGTTCTTCGTGATGCCGACAACCGCGTGCTTGGAGGCCGTGTAGGCGCCGCTGCCGATCGCCGCGACCGTTCCGTGGATGGAGGCCATGTTGACGATGGCCCCCTCTTCGGCGCCGGCCTCGAGGATCGCGGGGATCTGCGCGCGGAGCCCGTACAGCACTCCGTTGAGGTTGATGTTGATGACGCGGTCCCAGTCGTCGACCTCGACGTCTGCGGCGGGAGCCGCCTTGCCGCCGATTCCGGCGTTGTTCACGGCATAGTTGAGCTTGCCGTAGGTGGCCACGGCGTGCTCGACCGTGCGGACGCTGTCCTCTGCGACGGCGGTGTTCGCCTCGAACGGCGAGGCGGTGCCGCCGGCGGCCTCGATCTCGGCGACCACTCGCTTCGCACCCTCGAGGTTGATGTCGGAGACGACCACCTGGACGCCGTTGGCGGCGAGCTCCTTCGAGATCGCCTCGCCGATTCCCGAACCGCCGCCGGTCACGATCGCGACTTTTCCTGCAAATGCCATGGTGCTGTTCCTCTCAGAGTGCGCGGCCGGTGGTCACCGGTTGCTCCCTCGAGTGTGCTCCCGTGCATCCACAATTGGCTGTGTTTCGGGTCAGCGAACAGGCGTAGCATTCACCTGTTCTGTATCCCCGACCGGCCCCACGGCCTCCCCGGCGCGCACGCCCAGCGGTCACTCGGCGTCGGCCAGCCAGACCGTCGTATCGGTCGTCAGGAGACCGGCGTCCTCGACGTGCGCCACCTCGCTGCGGGCGAGCACTCTGAGCCCTTCAGGCAGAGCAACCGGCTGATCTCCGAAGTTGGTGATCACCGTGACGTCGCCGTTGCGATACGCGAGCACCTCGTCGCCGAAGCCGTCGACCCACGCGAAGCGGGCATCCCCCATGCCGAGGTCGTGCTCGCGGCGCAGCGCCAGCAGGGAGCGGTACAGGTTCAGCGTCGAGGAGGCGTCGTGCACCTGCTCGCTGCGCGCGAGCTCCGCCCACAGCTCCGGCTGCGGAAGCCACGACTCTCCCGTCGCGCTGAAGCCGTAGCTGTCGCCATCGGCCTCCCACGGAATCGGCACCCGGCAGCCGTCACGGCCGTACAGCTCGCCCTCCGAGCGGATGAAGATCGGGTCCTGCCGGGCCTCGTCCGCGAGGTCGATGACGTCGGGCAGGCCGAGTTCCTCGCCCTGGTACAGGTAGCTGGAGCCCGGCAGCCCGAGCATGAGCGCCGTCGCGGCGCGTGCGCGCCGCTCGCCGATTACGGGGTCAGGCTGGCCGGGGGTCTTCGGGCCGACGCCGGCTCCGTGCGCGTTCGGCTCGGTCAGGGCGAGGCGGGTCGCGTGGCGCACCGTGTCGTGATTCGAGAGCACCCAGGTGCTCGGCGCACCGGACGCGGCGAACGCGGCGAGCGACCGGGTCACGACCTCCTTCTGGCCATCCGCATCCCACGGGGCGCGCAGGTAGGCGAAGTTGAAGGTCTGGTGCAGCTGGCCAGGGCGAACCCATTCGGCCATCTCCTCGACGCTCGGCAGCCACGCCTCGCCGCACAGCACGCGGTCGCCGTCGTACTCGGCGGCGACGAGGTGCCAGGCGCGGAAGATCTCGTGGACCGCCTCCTGTCCGAGGTACGGGGTGCGGGGGTCGCCGACGATGGGCAGGTCGCTCTCGACGGGGATGTAGTCCGGCAGGCCGTCCTCCTTCGCGAGGCCGTGGGCCACGTCGATGCGGAAGCCGTCGACGCCACGGTCGAGCCAGAAGCGCAGGATGTCCTCGAAGTCCCGGTGCACAACCGGGTTTGACCAGTCGAAGTCGGGCTGCGTGGAGTCGAACAGGTGCAGGTACCACTGGCCGGGCGTGCCGTCTGCCTCGGTGAGACGTGTCCACGCTGGCCCCCCGAAGAGCGACTGCCAGTTGTTCGGCGGCAGCTCGCCGTGCTCGCCCTTGCCCTCGCGGAACAGGTAGCGCGCACGCTCCGGGCTGCCGGGGCCGGCGGCGAGCGCGGCCTTGAACCAGGCGTGCTCCGACGAGGAGTGGTTGGGGACGATGTCGACGATGATGCGGATGCCCCGCTCGTGGGCCGCCTCGAGCATCAGGTCGAATTCGTCGAGGGTGCCGAAGACGGGGTCGACGTCGCAGTAGTCGGCGACGTCGTAGCCGGCGTCGTTGAGGGGCGACGGGTAGAACGGGGAGAGCCAGATGGCGTCGATCCCGAGGTCGGCGAGGTCCGGGATGTGCGCCGTGACGCCAGCGAGGTCGCCGATGCCGTCGCCGCTCCCGTCTGCGAAGGAGCGCGGGTAGACCTGGTAGATGACGGCTGAGCGCCACCATTCGGATCCTGGGATGGTGTCCTTGGCGAACTGGGCCTCTGTGGGTGCATCGTTGAGCGTCACCACGACAGGCTAGTGGATGCGGCGTGCCCCCTGTCCGCTGGACAGGGGGCACGTCGTCGTCGAGCGCCGGTGAGCGCGGTCGCTGTTAGATGGACAGCTAGAGGACCTTGCCGAGGAAGTCCTTCGTGCGCGACTCCTTCGGGTTCCCGAAGAGCTCGTCGGGAGTGCCCGTCTCGACGATCTTGCCGTCGGCCATGAACACGACACGGTCGGCGACTTCGCGCGCGAAGCCCATCTCGTGGGTGACGAGGGCCATCGTCATGCCCGACTTGGCGAGGTCGCGGATGACCTGGAGCACTTCGCCCACCATCTCCGGGTCGAGGGCGCTCGTCGCCTCGTCGAAGAGCATGATCTCCGGGTCCATGGCGAGCGCGCGGGCGATCGCCACGCGCTGCTTCTGGCCGCCGGACAGCTGCGAGGGGCGGCGGTCCATGAGGTGGTCGAGGCCCACTCGGCGCAGCAGCTCCTCGCCGCGCTTGTTGGCCGCATCCTTCGTGACGCCCTTGATCTCGCGGGGCGCCAGCGTCACGTTCTCGAGCACCGTCATGTGCGGGAAGAGGTTGAAGTGCTGGAACACCATGCCGATGCGCTGGCGAACCTTGTCGAGGTTCGTCTTCGGGGCGGTGATGTCGTCGTCGTCGACGAAGACGTGCCCCTTCGTGACCTCTTCGAGGCGGTTCAGGCAGCGGAGCAGCGTCGACTTCCCGGAGCCGGACGGGCCGATGATCGCGATGACCTCGCCGTTCGCGATCTCGAGGTCGATGCCCTTGAGCACCTCCACGGGTCCGAAGGACTTGTGCATCTCGACGACTCGCACGCGCGGCTGGCCCGAGTTGACCGCGTCGAAGCGACCGGTGAATGGCGTCTGCTCCACGGCTGACGCATCCGACGCTGAGTTGTTCACGTCACTCATTTGTTGAACCTCTTGTCGACGTAGTTGGAGAGGACCGTCAGCAGGTAGATGACGATGAAGTAGAGCACGCCGACGACGAGCCAGATCTCGAACGACCGGAAGGTCGAGGCGATGACGATGCGGCCCTGGTAGGTGAGCTCAGCGAAGCCGAGGACGGACAGCAGAGAGGTGTCCTTCAGCGTGATGATGAACTGGTTGATGAGCGACGGCGTCATGATCTTGAACGCCTGCGGCAGCACGACCCGGCGCATCGACTTGCCGCGAGTCAGGCCGAGCGAGCGCGCCGCTTCCATCTGGCCGGGGTCGACCGACTGGATGCCGGAGCGCACCGTCTCCGTGATGTACGCGCCGGCGTTGAGGCTCAGCGTGATCACACCGGCGGTGAGCGCGTCGAGCGAGATGCCCGTCACGGCTGGCACGCCGAAGTAGAAGAAGAACGCCTGCACCAGCACCGGGGTGCCTCGGAAGATGTTCACGTACGTGGAGGCGATGCCGCGAAGCAGCACGTTCTTCGAGATCTTCAGGAAGCCGAACGCGAGGCCCAGGATCATCGCGAAGACGAGCGAGAGGGCGGTGGCGAGCAGCGTGTAGCCGAGGCCGACCATGAGCGACGGGAAGGCGGCGACGACGAGCTCGAAGAAGCCGAGCTGGCCCGATTCCTCCTCGCTGCCGAGGTAGCGGTCGCTGATCGTCGCGAGCACGCCAGTGTCCTCGGCGTTGGCGAGGCCGGCGTCGAAGAGCTCGAGGAGCTCGGGGTTCTGGCCCTTGAGGACTGCGAAACCGTACTCGCCACCCTCGATGGGGTCGGTCACCGTCATGAGGCCGTTGCCCTGCTGGATGCCGTACTGCAGCACCGGGAAGTCCTCGAAGAGCGCGACGGAGTTGCCCGTCTGCACCTCCGCGATCATGTCGGCGGTGTCGGAGAACGTGCGGATCGTGAAACCGTATTCGGAGGACAGCTCCTCGGCGGTGGTTGCGCCGACCGTGCCGGTCTTGACGGCCACGTTCTTGCCGGCGAGGTCCTCGTAGCCGGTGATGCTGGTGTCGCCGTCCTTGACGGCCATCTGCACGCCCGAGGTGAAATAGGGCTCCGAGAAGTCGAAGACCTGCTTGCGCTCGTCCGTGATGGTCATGCCGGCGATGATGCCGTCGGCCTGGCCGGACTGCACGGCCTGGAGGGCGGCGTCGAAGCCGAGCGGCTTGATGTCGATCTCGAAGCCCTGGTTCGCGGCGATGGCACGGATCAGGTCCATGTCGATGCCGAGGAGTTCGCCGTTCTGCTCGAACTCGAAGGGCGCGTAGGTGTTGTCCGTCGCGATGACGTACGAGCCCTTGTCCTTGGGGGTGTCGACGGCGAAGAGCGGGTTCTTGGGGAGCGTTCCGGGGCCGTCGTCCTCGATGACCTCGTTGCCGAGGGTGACGACGCCGCCGGAGATCTTGGTCGCATCCGGTGCGCCATCTCCGAGGTACTCGTCGAGGATGCCCTGGTAGGTGCCGTTCTCGACGACGTTCTTGAGTCCGTCGTTGAAGGCCTCGCGGAGTTCCGCGTTCTGGCCCTTGTTGACGGCGAAGCCGTAGGAGGAGGCGCGCTCGGGCTCGGTGACCGTCTTGAGGTTGATCTCGCCGGTCTCGATGCCGTACTGGAGGATCGGGAAGTCGTCGAAGACCGCGACCGAGTTGCCGCTCGTGACGTCGTTGAACGCGTCGGACGCGTCCTGGAAGCCCGTGACGGTGAAGCCGATCTCCTTGCCGAGCGTCTCGGCGAAGGTGAAGCCCTCTGTGCCGTTCTTCGCGGCGACGGTCTTGCCCTCGAGGTCTTCGTAGCTGGTGACGTCGTTGTTGCTCTTGGCGACGGCCATCTGGATGCCGGAGTCGAAGTAGGGGTTCGAGAAGTCGAACGTGCCCTTCCGCTCGTCGGTGATCGACATTCCGGCGATCATGCCGTCGACGGCGTTGGTCTGCACTGCCTGCAGCGCGCCGTCGAAGCCGAGCGACTTGATCTCGACGTTGAAGCCCTGATCTTCCGCGATGGCGTTGATCAGGTCCATGTCGATCCCGCGGAGCTCGCCGTCGATCTCGAACTCGAACGGCGCCCACGTGGTGTCGGTGGCGATCGTGTAGGTCTGTCCCTCGACGGCGCTCTTGCCGATCGTGGCCGCTTGCGCGGTTCCCGCGATGGCTCCACCGGTCAGCAGCAGCAGCAGTGCGACCGCGATGACGGACAGGACTTGGTTTCGTGAGTCTGCGACTCGTTGCAGGAGTGAGGTGAGCGAAGTTCGCATCGTGCTCCTCGGCCAGGGCAGTTTCTGGAGGAGCGATTGGAACCTGGCGGAACCCGGCGCAGCCCCCGCTTCTGCCGGTCTGTCAGCAGCCGCAGATCGCAGCAACCGAATTGTGAGCGCAACGCTACCTGGCTGGGAGTCTGCTGTATGACACGACCCGCAGATCGTGCTCGCCTTGTGATGTTCTCGCGATCGCGTCTGGAGTGTCGAAGGCGCGAACCGTTGGCGTTCTCGTGATTACGCTTGGCTGGGCCGGATCCGCGGCCGGGGTCGGCGAAGGGCGGAACGATGCGGGACGAGAACGACGTCACCTTGCTGTGCGAACCGTATCTGGTGCTGCCAGACGCCTCGGGCGTGGAGGTCGCCTGGGTGACGGACGGGGAGGCTCGCGACTCCCGCCTCATCGTCGTCCCGATCGGGCTCGGCGAGCGTCTCGGGGAGCTGTCGGTCGGGGAGCTGAAGGATCCTGCGCTCGCGAGCTCGCTGCCGGGCGCTCAGGTGACGAGGTCCGCTGGCGTTCGACTGCCCGCGATGGCGGAGGACCGCGAGAGCTTCCTCACAGATGGGCTCGAGGACCTCCGGAACGCACTCGAGACGGAGACGACGGTCGCTCGTGAGGTGTGGCGCCAGTCGGCTCGAGCCTCGGGGCTGGAGCCCGGAGTCGACTACGCGTATCGCGTCGTGAGCGGCGCCGCCGCCTCCCGGGTCGCGCGCCTCTCCGCATCCCCCTCAGCCGACGCTCCCCTCCTGCGCCTGCTGCTGACGAGCGACCACCAGCTCGGCGCTCCCGTCCCCGCCGCCATGCGGCACGCGAGCGAAGCCGCTGGTCCCTTCGACGCCGTGCTGTACGCGGGCGACTTCGTGAATATCCCCGACCGCGCCTCTGAGTGGTTCGACGATGCTCGCGGCTCCGCGTTCTTCCCGTCCATGCGAGACATCCTGCCGAGCACGCCGATCTTCTCGGTGGTCGGCAACCACGAGGTCCAGGGCAGGCGAGAGCCTGGGCGGACGCTTTCGGAGTCCTTCGAGGGCTCGTTGCCCGTGCGCGTGTCCGACGACGGTCTGAGCCTCTCGAACTACGAGACCCTGTTCCCCTCGCCGTCCGGCTCCCGCTTCTACGCGGTCACCTTCGGCGGGGTGCGCATCGTCGCCCTCAGCGCGACGCGGGTGTGGCGTTCCGACCGGGCCGACGACGACCCCGCGGCTCGCCTCGTATCGAGCCGCTACCAGGAGGCCGAGCACGCGCTCGGGGATCCGCTGGCTCAGCGCTACGGATCGCACATCGTCGACGACCTGCAAGCCGGCAGCCCGCAGTACGAGTGGCTGCGCCGCGAGCTCTCGAGCCGCGCCTTCACGGAGGCGAGGCTGCGCGTGGTCGTCATGCATGAGAGCCCGCACAGCATCGGCGTGAACGCGATGCCGCACTTCGCGCATCCCGTTCGCCTCGAGGAGCGCGACGGACTCGGCGAACTGACCGGCGTGCGCTACGACTACCCGTCGGCCGAGAGCATCCTGCTGCGCGACATCGCACCGCTGTTCGAAGCTTCGCGCGTCGACCTCGTCATCGGCGGGCACTCGCACCTGTGGTCGAGGTTCGCCTCAGCGGCGGGCGTGCAGTACCTCGAGACGTCGCACGCCGGTAGCACACACGGGGCATTCGATCGGAGCAGCGGCCGCCGTCGAACGCGCCCGCCGTTCCGGTGGAACGCGCACGATGCCGTGGCGCAGGGTGACGCGGGCGGCCTCGACCCGATCGTTCCGACGCGTGCCCCTCGGCTCGGAGCGGCCGGCGAGCCACTCCCCTACGTCGCGGAGCAGGGGCTGAGCGTGTTCACCGTGCTGACCGTGTCTGCGGGTGCGGGTGCAGGCGCAGGTGCGAAAGCGGATGCGGCTGGCATCGTCGAGAGCTACCTGTACGACGCCCGGACCCCCGAGGTGCCGGCTCAGGTCTTCGATGCGTTCGGCGTCGGCGAGGCGTGAGCCGCTCGGTCGCGCGCGTTCCTGAGGAGCTTTGGGCCGATCGTCCAGAGGAGCAGCACGAGCACGGCCACGGCTCCGCCTGCCCAGATTCCGGCGGTTGGCGAGACCACGAAGTCGAACACGAAGAGCACGATGCCCACGAAGAGCAGTGACGCTGCGATGAGGCAGAGGATGAGGATGACGCTGGCGGCGTGGACGAGCTGCGCTTTCGCCCGTTCCCCGAAGAGGATGCGATGCAGCATGACGGGCGCGAGCGCGAGGAGCGTGACGAGGACGGCGAAGATGACGAGGCATAGGTAGAGCACGTGATCGAACGGCCCAAGCTCCGTGAAGCGTTGCTGGAACGGCAGCGTCAGCAGGAAACCGGCCATGATCTGCGTGCCGGTCTGCAGCACGCGGAACTCCTGCATGAGCTCGCTCCAGTTGCGGTCCGAGCGTTCGTTGGGGGTCTCGTCTCGTCCGTCATCGGACGTGGTGTCGACGTCGCTGTCGATCATGGCTTCTCCTGCGGTTCTGGGAGGCGTTCGCCCATCGCTCGTCCCGCCGGGTGCCCGGCACGCGACTCGAGGCGTGCCGGGCTCAGCGGTCAGGCGAGGTCGCTGATGCCGTCCTGGCGTCGGCGGTCCTGCGATCCTTCGTCGTCGACGGCGCCGTCGCCGGTCTCGAACTTCTCGTCGCGATGTTCCTGGCGGTGCTCTTCCTGGTGCTCGTGCTCTTCGCGCAGCTCTTCGTTCTTGTCGTGTCCCATGGGGTCTCCTCGATCGTCTTCGGCGCATCGTTGCGCAGCCCGCGCGGCGGAGTGCCGCAGGCTGAGCGTAGCGCTCGGCGCTTGGATCGCGGCAGGAATTGGCTCCTACACACCAGGACGAGAATGTCCCTGACTCCGCACCGGGCAGGGCTGCCAAGGTCGAGGGCTGTGTTGTGGTCGTCACAACGCAGCGGAAGCGACCAGAAGTCCGCTCCCGACCTTGCGGGCAGCGGTTCGCCCGCCGGGCGCGGAGCGCTGCTCGGCGGGGGGGGGGGCGCCGGAGACGCCTCGAGGCGGTGCCCACCAGGAGTCCTGGTTGGCACCGCCTCGAGGGTGGCGCATGGTGGAGAGAGCTGGGCTTAGAAGTCCCAGTCCTCGTCTTCCGTGTTGACGGCCTTGCCGATGACGTAGGAGGAGCCCGACCCGGAGAAGAAGTCGTGGTTCTCGTCGGCGTTCGGCGAGAGCGCCGACAGGATCGCCGGGTTCACGTCGGTGACGCTCGAGGGGAACATGGGCTCGTACCCGAGGTTCATGAGCGCCTTGTTGGCGTTGTAGTGCAGGAACTTCTTGACGTCCTCGGCGAGGCCGACTTCGTCGTACAGGTCGTGCGTGTACTGCACTTCGTTCTCGTAGAGCTCGAAGAGCAGCTCGAACGTGTAGTCCTTGAGCTCCTGGCGCTTGGCCTCGTCGACCAGCTCGAGGCCCTTCTGGTACTTGTAGCCGATGTAGTAGCCGTGCACTGCCTCGTCGCGGATGATGAGGCGGATGAGGTCGGCCGTGTTGGTGAGCTTGGCGTGGCTCGACCAGTACATGGGCAGGTAGAAGCCCGAGTAGAACAGGAACGACTCCAGCAGCGTCGACGCGATCTTCCGCTTGAGCGGGTCGTTGCCGTGGTAGTAGTTCATGACGATCTGCGCCTTGCGCTGCAGGTTCTCGTTCTCCGTCGACCAGCGGAACGCGTCGTCGATCTGCGGCGTGCTCGAGAGGGTCGAGAAGATCGACGAGTAGCTCTTGGCGTGCACCGACTCCATGAACGCGATGTTCGTGTAGACGGCCTCCTCGTGCGGCGTCAGCGAGTCGGGGATGAGGCTGACCGCGCCCACGGTTCCCTGGATCGTGTCGAGCAGCGTGAGCCCCGTGAAGACGCGCATGGTGAGCGTCTGCTCTGCAGGCGTGAGCGTGTTCCACGACTGCACGTCGTTCGACAGCGGCACCTTCTCGGGGAGCCAGAAGTTGTTGACGAGTCGGTTCCAGACCTCGACATCTTTCTCGTCTGGGATGCGGTTCCAGTTGATCGCCTGGACCTTCTCGAGAAGGTGGCTCGTCTCGGCCTGCGGGTTCATGTGCGTGGAGTTCTTTTCTGTCGCGTTCGTGCGGGAATGGTCGGGCAGCTCACCCGGAGGCAGGCCTCACTCGAGAGCAGGGCCGACTCGAAAGCAGGGAGGGGCCTACAGCATGCAGCTGACGCAGCCGTCGACCTCGGTGCCCTCGAGCGCGAGCTGGCGAAGACGAATGTAGTAGATCGTCTTGATGCCCTTCTTCCACGCGTAGATCTGCGCGCGGTTGATGTCGCGGGTCGTCGCCGTGTCCTTGAAGAAGAGCGTCAGCGACAGGCCCTGGTCGACGTGCTGCGTCGCCTCGGCGTAGGTGTCGATGATCTTCTCGTAGCCGATCTCGTAGGCGTCCTCGAAGTACTCGAGGTTGTCGTTCGAGAGGTAGGGCGCCGGGTAGTAGACGCGGCCGAGCTTGCCTTCCTTGCGGATCTCGATCTTCGACGCGATCGGGTGGATCGACGAGGTCGAGTGGTTGATGTAGCTGATCGAACCGGTCGGCGGAACCGCCTGCAGGTTGCGGTTGTACATGCCGTGCTTCTGCACGAGCTCGCGCAGCTCGGCCCAGTCGGCCTGCGTCGGGATGTGCATGCCCTCGAAGAGCTCGCGGACGCGCTCCGTCTTGGGAGCCCACTCGACGTCGACGTACTTGTCGAAGAACTCGCCCGTCGCGTAGGTGGAGCGCTCGAAGCCCGCGAAGGACTTGCCACGCTCGGTCGCGATGAGGTTCGAGGCGCGGATCGCGTGGAACACGACCGTGTAGAAGTAGATGTTCGTGAAGTCGAGAGCCTCTTCTGAACCGTAGAAGATGCGCTCGCGGCCGAGGAAGCCGTGCAGGTTCATCTGGCCGAGGCCGATGGCGTGCGACTCGTCGTTGCCCTTCGCGATGGAGGGTACCGACGCGATGTGGCTCATGTCGCTGACGGCGGTGAGGCCGCGGATCGCGGTCTCGACGGCCGTCGCGAGGTTGCGCGAGTCCATGGCGGCGGCGATGTTCATCGACCCGAGGTTGCAGGAGATGTCGTTGCCGATGGTCTCGTAGCCGAGGTCGTCGGTGTACGTCGTCGGCGAGTTGACCTGGAGGATCTCCGAGCACAGGTTCGACATGTTGATGCGGCCCTCGATCGGGTTCGCACGGTTCACCGTGTCCTCGTACATGATGTACGGGTATCCGGATTCGAACTGGATCTCGGCAAGCGTCTGGAACAGCTGGCGTGCGCTGATCTTCGTCTTCTGGATGCGTGCGTCGTCGACCATCTCGTAGTACTTCTCCGTGACGGAGATGTCGCCGAACGGCTTGCCGTAGACGCGCTCGACGTCGTACGGGGAGAAGAGGTACATGTCTTCGCCGCGCTTGGCGAGGTCGAACGTGATGTCCGGGACGACGACGCCGAGCGACAGCGTCTTGATGCGGATCTTCTCGTCGGCGTTCTCGCGCTTGGTGTCGAGGAACCGCATGATGTCGGGGTGGTGCACGTTGAGGTACACGGCTCCAGCACCCTGACGCGCGCCGAGCTGGTTCGCGTAGGAGAAGGAGTCTTCCAGCAGCTTCATGATCGGGATGATTCCCGAGGACTGGTTCTGGATCTGCTTGATCGGCGCACCCGACTCGCGGATGTTCGACAGGTTGAAGGCGACGCCGCCCCCGCGCTTCGAGAGCTGCAGGGCGGAGTTGATGGAGCGGCCGATCGACTCCATGTTGTCCTCGATACGGAGGAGGAAGCAGGAGACGAGCTCGCCTCGCTGCTTCTTGCCCGTGTTGAGGAACGTCGGGGTCGCGGGCTGGAAGCGCCCGGCGATCATCTCGTCGGCGAGCGACGTGGCGAGGGTCTCGTCGCCCTGCGCCAGGCCGAGCGCGACCATGAGCACGCGGTCTTCGAAGCGCTCGAGGTAGCGCTTGCCGTCGAACGTCTTGAGCGCGTACGAGGTGTAGAACTTGAAGGCGCCGAGGAAGGTCGGGAAGCGGAACTTCTTCGCGTAGAGGCGGTTGCGGAGCCCCTCGATGAAGGAGTGCGCGTACATCGCCAGGGTCTCGGGCTCGTAGTACTCGTTCTCGACGAGGTACTCGAGGCGCTCCTCCAGGTCGTGGAAGAACACCGTGTTCTGGTTGACGTGCTGGATGAAGTACTGGTGAGCGGCTTCGCGATCCTTGTCGAACTGGATCTGGCCGTTCTCGTCGTACAGGTTGAGCATCGCGTTGAGCGAGTGGTAGTCGAGCGTGTTCGCCGCGGTTGGTGCGTTCATCGTGATGACACTTGCGTCGTCGAGAGCGGTTGTTGCTGCCAAAACCTGTCCAATCCAGAGTTGACTGCGGCGACGTCGTCTGGCGTGCCGAAGAGTTCGAAGCGATACAGCGTGGGTACGCCGCACTTCGAGGAGATGATGTCGGCGGCGAGGCCGTAGCCTTTGCCGAAGTTCGTGTTTCCGCCGGCGATGACGCCGCGGAGGAGCTCGCGGTTGCGTGGCTCGTTGAGGAATCTGATGACCTGCTTGGGGACGGCCCCGCGCCCATCTCCCCCGCCGTAGGTGGGGAGGATGAGCACGTAGGGCTCGTCCGCGACAAGCTGGGGTTCGCTCGGGAAGAGCGGGATGCGGCTCGCTGGCCGGTCGAGCTTCTCGACGAAGCGGCGCGTGTTCTCGGAGACGCTCGAGAAGTAGATGAGCCCGGTCATGGGTGCAGTCCCTTCTTCATCCGCGTCATACCTTGATGCGCGTCATGAGTCGCGTTTCGAGATGCGAGCGCTCAGAGCGGTGAACGACGATCAGCGCAGTGAGCGTCGCTCGGTGCGACGGCTAGGCCGTTGCGAGAGCAGCCAGCTGGCTGATCTTGTCGGGGCGGAAGCCCGACCAGTGGTCATCGCCCGCGATGACGACGGGAGCCTGCATGTAGCCGAGCTCCTTGACGGTCTGCAGCGCCTTCTCGTCTGCGGAGACGTCGAAGATCTCGTACTCGATGCCCTGCTTGTCGAGGGCACGGTAGGTGGCGGTGCACTGCACGCATGACGGCTTGCTGTAGACGGCGATTGCCATGGTTTTCTCCTGGTTCCTAAGTGCTTGGGGAGTGCTATTCGTGCAGTGTGTTGAAAGCGTCTCGCCCGGTCTCTCGCGGCCCTGCCGTAGCAGTCTCACGCGGTGCCAGGTGGATGAACCCCCGTTGTGTCGCAGTTTCCCGCGGCCACTACATCTTGTGCTCGATGAGGCTACCACCACTAGATAGGGTGTTACAACCGTGTAGTTCTCCACAAGTCCTCCACAGAAAATGCCCCAGTTTCCGGCGTTTCTCCACCGTTTTCCGGCGGTTGTGCACAGCCTGTCCCCAACCACCGACATTCCTCGTGCGAGGCGTACGATTGTCCGCGCTGTGACGAACTACGCGACTGTACTCAGAACCCCAGGCCTGACACGACTCCTGCTCTCGCAGCTCGTCGCCAGGTTCCCCGCTGGCATGCTCTCGCTCGCGATCCTCATGCACGTCGAGGACACCTACGACAACTTCACCTCCGCCGGCGTGGTCCTCGCTGCCCTGAGCATCGGCCAGGCGGTCTCGGGCCCGGTCGCAGGCCGCCTCATGACCGTCTGGGGCATGCGGCCCGTGCTGATCTTCACGATGATCGCGTGCTCGCTCTCGCTCACGGCGCTCGCGCTCTGGCCACCGGTGCTCTGGCAGGCGGCGATCCTCGCGGTGCTGGCTGGGCTCAGCATTCCTCCCGTCTCCCCCGCCGTCCGGACGATCTACCCCAAGGTCGTCACCGCATCGCAGCTGTCGCGCCTCTTCTCGCTCGACGCCTCCCTCCAGGAGGTCATCTGGGTGATCGGGCCCGTCGCCACGACCGCCGTCGCGTTCGCGATCTCGCCAGCAGCCGGCATCCTCGTCGGTGCCGGTATCACCCTCGTCGGCGGCCTCTGGTTCGTGGCAGCCCCCGAGGTGGGCAAGGTGCGCATCCCGAAGTCGCGACGCAGAGCGGGGGCGGTGCTGCGCAACCCGGTCGTCGTCCTCATGTCCGTGACGGGCGCCCTCCTCGTCGGCGCCTGCTCCGCCATCGAGGCCGCCGTCGTGGCGGAGTTCGGCCACGAGCGCGCGGAGACCGGCATCCTGCTCGCCGTCTTCGCCGTGGGCTCTCTCGTCGGCGGCCTCGCCTTCGGGCACCTGCCGCTCGCGCCCCTCTCCCTTGCGCGCCGCATGGGGATCGTGTTCCTCGGCATCGGCCTCGCGCTGATCTCGACGAACCCGGTCTGGCTCGGCGCCGCGTTCTTCGTGAGCGGCCTCGGCATCGCGCCCGTCTTCTCCGGCAGCTTCTCGGCCGTCTCCTCGAGCGTCCGCTTCAGCGAGAGCGCCGAGTCATACGGCTGGATGGCGACGGGGCAGCTGATCGGCGCCGCGGCCGGGTCCGCGCTCGCCGGCATCGCGAACGACCTGGCTGGTTCCCTCGGCGGCTTCCTGGTGAGCGCCGCGTTCGCCCTCGCGGGCGCAGCCGTCGCCCTCCTCTGGCGCGGGCACATCCCGGACCTGCGTGGCGCCGACATCGCCCCGCGACCCGACACCGAGCCCATGAACATCCTGAACGCCCCTTCCTGATCTCGTCCCGGTGCTCAGAACGCCGACCGAAAGGCCTCGATGACCTCGCCGCTCACCCCCAGCCTGACCATGAACGACGGCATCCAGATCCCCCAGCTCGGTCTCGGCGTCTACAAGGTCCCGGACCTCGAGGCAACCAGGGTCGTGGTGGACGCCATCGACCTGGGCTACCGACACCTCGACACGGCGGCGTTCTACGACAACGAGGCAGGCGTCGGCCGCGGCATCCGCGAGAGCGGCGTTCCCCGCGAGGAGCTCTTCGTGGCGACGAAGGTCTGGCACGACCGGCACGGCTTCGAGGAGACGCTCGCCTCCTTCGATGAGAGCCTCGAGAAGCTCGGCCTCGACTACGTCGACCTCTACCTCATCCATTGGCCTGCCCCGGCGCAGGGCAGGTACGTCGAGACCTGGCGAGCGCTCGAGCGGCTCCAGGGCGAGGGGCGTGCCCGGTCCATCGGCGTCTCGAACTTCAAGGGGCACCACCTCGACCGCCTCGCGGCAGAGACCGAGACCGTGCCGGCCGTCAACCAGATCGAGCTGCATCCTCGCCTGCCGCAGATCGAGACCCGCGCGTACAACCGAGCGCACGGCATCCTCACGGAGGCATGGTCGCCGCTCGCACGGGGCACACTGCTCGACGAGCCTGCGCTCGTCGCCCTAGCCGACAAGCATGGCAGGACGGTCGCCCAGGTCGTACTGCGCTGGCAGCTGGACCTCGGCAACGTCGTCATCCCGAAGTCGGTGCACCGCGACCGACTCGCCTCGAACCTCGAGGTCTTCGACTTCGCGCTCGACGCCGACGACCTCGCCGTCATCACCGCCCTCGAGTCCGGCGAACGCACCGGCAAAGACCCAGACCTGTTCTTCTGATCGCGCGTCTGCAGTCGATCTCTGGGGGAACTCGGAGCACGCCGAGCCCCGCCAGGTGCTTGCATGACTCCTATGCGCACCACATTCCGGCGGCTCGGCGCCGCGACCGCTCTCGCCCTCAGTGCGCTCCTGCTCTCCGGATGCGCGAGCGGCATGTCCTCGACCGAGTCGCAGTCCGAATCGGCGCCGCAGGGCGTCGCCGAGGACTACGCGGGAGCCCCGGAAGCGGCCGCGGGCGCCACGCAGGAGAATCGCGACGTGGTCACGACGGGCTACGTGGGGATCCAGACGGGCGACGTGCCCGGCGCTCGCACGCAGGTGGAGGCGCTCGTGGAGGCCCGCGACGGGCGCATCGACGCCCGATCTGAGACGGGAGGAGATTCCGTCTCAGCGCAGCTGACCGCGCGGGTGCCGGCAGCCGACTACGACGCGTTCATCACCGAGCTGCGTGAAATCGGCGAGGTGGTCTCCGTGGAGACCTCCGCCGTCGACGTCACGCTGCAGAAGACGGACATGTCCTCACGCGTCTCGACGCTCGAGGCGTCAGTGACCTCGCTGCGAGGGATGCTCTCCTCGGCAACGGAGGTCGACGACCTCCTCGCGATCGAGACGACGCTGACCGAGCGCACGAGCGAGCTGCAGAGCCTGCGCGCGCAGCTCGAGGTGCTCGAGGAGAGCATCGCGTACTCGACCGTCTCCATCTCCATCTCGAGTGATGCCCCCTCCCCCGGGGAGGAGCCCGCTGGCTTCCTCGCGGGCCTGCAGGACGGCATGGCGGCACTGCTGCGCGGGTTCGCCTCGTTCTGGACCGCGCTGGGCTTCGCGCTCCCAGGTCTCGCGCTCCTCGCCGTGCTCGGCGCCGCGGCCTGGCTCATCGTGCGTCTCAGCATGCGGTCTTCGGCAGCCCGAGCGGCCCGCCGGGCAGAGGCGGTCAGCGCTGCACAGCCTGCGCCCGCGGCACCGGACGGCACAGGCCGCGCACCCGCCGAGCCCGCTTCCTAGCGCCGACTCGGCCAGCGCACCGCTGCAATCGCTAGTCTTGTGCAGGTCGTTCGTGCGCAGGTGGGCACGGATGGCCCGCCACATCCACGTTGACCGAGGAGCACAGCATGGCTGCCGACGACACGAACACGAAGTTCGACCCCGATTTCGAGCCGCGCGACGATGACACCACGCGCATCGAGGCCGCGGGTGTCCCCGACGAGGACCTGGCTCCGGGCGACACGATCGGGGACCTCGCAGACGACCCCATCGACCCGCCCCAGGAGACCGAGGAAGCCGCTGACTCACTTGCCTCCACCGGCCACGTGAGCGGCGAGAGCAGCGCAGCCGCCCAACTCAAGGCCCACGAGGCGAAGCTCACCCGCATCTTCCAGGCGACCGTCTTCGGACCGGGAGACGAGCGGATCGGCCGTGTCGGCCAGGTGTACCTCGACGACCAGACGCGCGACCCCAACTGGGTCACGGTGAAGACGGGCCTGTTCGGCACCAAGGAGTTCTTCATCCCCCTCGACGTCGCGGAACTGGACGAGAAGCGCATCCTCGTGCCCTACTCGAAGTCGCTCGTGACGAGCGCTCCCAGCACGGAGGTCGACCAGAACCTCAGCCCTGCTGAGGAGGACGCGCTCTACGTGCACTACGAGGTTCCGGGGCGCATGCCCGAGAACGGCACCGAGACGAGCCTTGTCGAAGGTGGAAGCGAGCTCCGTCCTGGTAGCGCTCCCGTCATCCTGGAGCAGAGCGGTGACGACTTCGACGACACGGACGAGGCGACTCGGACCGAGGACGCGCTGCTCGCCGAGACCGTCGCCGATTCGGCCTTCGACACCGAGGCCAGCATCGACGCCCACGAGACGGCGGCGCCCCTGCTCTCGGCCGACGACGACGACACTCGCCTCATCGCGACGGCGGAAGCCGCGGCGAGCGACGACGAGTTCGAGGCTCCGACGGTGACCGAGTGGGAGGAAGTCAACTTCCAGCGCCCGAGCGACGAGCCGATCGACCCGACCAGCCCCGACCGCAACTAGGAGCCTCCGTGCCTCTCTTCGCCACGATCTACCACTACGCAGACGATTCAGCCGACACCCGCGACGAGCACCGCCCCGCGCACCGGGCCTGGCTCGGCGAGCAGAAGGACGCGGGCATCCTGAAGGCCTCGGGTCCCTGGGCCGCTCCTCACTCGGGCGCGCTGCTCCTCTGGGAGAGCGACGACGAGGCGTCACTGCGGGAGCTCCTCCCCGCCGACCCCTTCGCCGTTGTCGGCGTCATCCGCCAGACCGACGTCTACGAGTGGACACAGGTCTTCGGACCGTTCACCGCGTAACCGGCGAACTCCTCAGCACCTCGACGAAGCCGGTCGCCGCACTCGCGGCGGCCGGCTTCGTCACGAGCTAGGCCTGCTCGTGGGTCTGCACCGGCTCAGCGGAGCTGCTGGCCGCCGCCGCCCTGGGCTTCTCGAAGAACAGCACGACGACCGCCCCCGCGAGGAAGGCGGCGATCGGCAGCAGCAGGGACTGCCCCAGGGCTGCGGAGAACCCCTCGGCGACCGCGGGCGGCAGCGCACCGCTGCTCTGCTCTGCGGCATCCGCCGGCATGCCAGGCAGCTCGGCCGCGAGGCGCGAGCTGATGAGGGCGGCGATCGCGGCAGACCCGAGCACCGAGCCGACCTGGCGGGTCATGTTGTAGACGCCTGACCCCGCGCCCGCGAGCGCGGGAGGCAGGTTCCGCGTGGCGCTCGTCGCGAGCGGTGCCCAGAGGCCGGACAGTCCGAGTCCGAGGAAGGCGGGTGGGATAAGCAGCTGCCAGAGCGGCGTGTCGGCCGTCATGAGCAGCGACATCCATCCGAGCGCGGCAGCCACGATGAGGAATCCCGCGAAGGCGATCCAGCGTGGCTCGGTGCGGTCGGTGAGGCGGCCCACGAACGGCGCCATGACCCCGGATACGACGGCCATGGGAACCAGCATGAGCGCCGCCTGGGTCGGCTCGAGCGCACGCGCCGTCTGGAAGTAGAACGCGATCGGGAGCGGCATGGAGACGATCGCGAGGCCGAGCACCGAGATGCCGAGGTTCGCGACCGTGAAGTTCCTGTCGCGGAAGAGCCCGAGCGGCAGGAGCGGCTCCTTGCGGTTGAAGCGCTGCCAGACGACGAAGCCGATGAGCACGACCACTCCGGAGACGATGAGCCCCCACACGGAGATGGGTCCGACGATCTGCCCCCAGTCGAACGTCTCGCCTTCCTGGATGCCGAACACGAGCAGGAAGAGACCCACCGCGCTGAGCACGACGCCCAGCCAGTCGAACGAGTGCGCCTTGGTCTCGAGATCGGGCACGAGACGCCAGGCCAGGATGAACGCGACGACACCGACGGGAACGTTGACGAAGAAGATCCACTCCCAGCCGAGGCCGTCGACGAGGAACCCTCCGAGGATGGGGCCGACGAGGGTGGCGACTCCGGCGACCGCGCCCCAGAGACCCATGGCGGCACCTCGCTTGTCCGGCGCGAAGATCCGAGTGATGACCGACATGGTCTGCGGGGTCATGAGGGCGGCGCCGAGCCCCTGCACGGCACGTGCCGCGATGAGCATCCCGATGTCACCCGAGAAGCCGCACCAGAGCGATGCGAGGGTGAAGACGACGAGGCCGATGAGGTAGATGCGCTTCGGGCCGAAGCGGTCGCCGAGGCGACCGGTGATGAGCAGCGGCACGGCGTAGCTGAGCAGGTACGCGCTGGTCACCCAGATGACGGCGGTGATGTCGGTCTGGAGATCCCTGAGGATGGCCGGGTTCGCGATGGAGACGATCGTCGAGTCGACCAGGATCATGAAGAAGCCGATGACGAGGGCCCAGAGGGCGGGCCAGGGGCGGGAGACTGTTTCCACGAGGGTGGATGCTACGCCCCTTGTCGGACCGTTGCGCGCCACGCGAGGAATAGCGGGCGTGCGGGGCGCGTTGTGCTCCCCGTACGCCCAGAGACAGGAGACGCATGCCAACCATCGACATCACCACCGAGACGTTCAAGGACACGGTTGCCTCCGAGGGCATCGTCCTCATCGACTTCTGGGCCGAATGGTGCGGCCCCTGCCGCCAGTTCGGTCCCATCTACTCCGCCGCCTCGGAGCGCCACGAGGACATCACGTTCGCGAAGGTCGACACGGAGAACAACCAGGAGCTGTCCGCCGGCCTGCAGATCACGTCGATCCCGACGCTGATGGCGTTCCGCGACGGCGTGCTGCTCTACCGCGAGGCCGGCGCCATGCCGCTCGCGGGGGTCGAGAAGCTCATCGAGGCGCTCGAGAACGTCGACATGGATCAGGTTCGCGCTGAGATCGCCGAGAAGTCGGGCGCTGCGCCCGCCAACGAGGCACAGTAGGCCCAGAGCTTCTCCCCCAGCTCGGGGTCGTAGCTGCGCCACTGCGAGGTGCCGATCACGGGCATTCCTCGCGTGAGGTGGGCGGGGACGATCGTCTCCCCGCCTGCCAGCTGCGGGTCGGTGACGGCCCTGAGCTGGCAGAGGGCACCCTCGTGCTTGCCTTGCGCCGCGAAGGCGAGGAGGCTGTCCAGGGTGCGCTTGCCGAGCGATGGCTCGTGGACGCCCGGGATCGTCGGGGTGAGACCGCCCGTCGAGTAGCCGGGATGGGCGACGAGGCTGCGCACGTGCCCGCCAGCGGCGCGTGCTCGCCGGTCACCCTCGATCGCGAGCACCTGCGTCGCGAGCTTCGACTGCGCGTAGGCGTTCCACGACGTGTAGCCGCCGCGCAGCTGCACATCCTCGAGGTGCGCCCTCGTGAGGGCGGGCGCGATGCTGCCGAGCCACACGAGGGCGGCGCCCTCTCGGAGCGCTGCCCCCACCGAGAGGTGGCTCAGGAGGGCGAAGTGGCCGAGCGCGTTCGTGGCGAAGACCCGCTCGATGCCGTCGCTCGTCTCTTCTCGCTCGGTCGGTGGATGCACGACTCCGGCGTTGAGCACAAGACCGTCGAACCCGGACGCACCTGGCGAGGGGTCGCCGAGGAGCCTGGACGCCGCGCCGCGGGTCGCCTCGAGGTCCCCGATATCGAAGGCGAGGGTCGTCACGAGCTCGTCTCGAGCCATTGCTGAGGCCGCCGCCTCGAGCCTCGCGGCGCTCCGTCCCGTGATGACGACGTTCGCGCCCCGGGCAACCAGGCTCTTCGCCGTGAAGAAGCCGAGCCCCGTCGACGCGCCCGTGATCAGGTAGCGCCTGCCGGAGAGGTCATGAGGCCCGAACTCAGCTGCGGCGCTCACGCGGCGTCGCCTCCATCGAAGTGCTCGTACCGTGGCATGGCCCGCTCCTCTTGACTCTGGCTGAGAGATCTCGCCTCAGCAGTCTAGGAGTGTCAGATCTCCAGAGCCGGGGATGCCTTCAGGTCGTAGCCGAACGCGTACAGGTGCACGACGACGCCGGGTGCGACCTCCTTGGGCCCCTCCCGGTCGGTGAGATGCACGAAGCCGAGCCGCTCGTACAGGCGGTGGGCGCCGAGCATCTCCGGGCCGCTGTTCATGACGACCCGCGACGCGCCACGATCACGCCCGAGGGCGATGACGTGGCCCGCGAGCGTCTGACCGATGCCACGCCCGCGTGCTTCAGGAGCTACGGCGAGCATCCTGAAGTCGAGCTCGCCATGCCTCGCGAGCTGCGAGATCCGCTGCCCTGGTCGGGGCGTCCAGACGGAGCCGAGGATCGTTCCGGTCGCGATGTCCTCGGCGACCCACACCTCGTCCTCACTGGCTCGGCTCGCCGCGTCCCGCAGGTCCTCGGCATAGCTATCCGTGACCTCGTAGTCGTTGCTGTACGCGCGCTCGGTGAGTCGCCCGACGAGCTCGACCTCGTCGTGCCGGACCAGACGGAGGCGAACCCCTTCGGTCTGCGTGAGGTCGTAGCGATAGGCGAGCTCTGCGCCGAACGTCTCGTCATCGGTGTCGCGTCCCTTGACGCGCGAGAAGCCGACGCGTTCGGCCAGGCGCCGCGCCTGCGAGTTCGAGACGCCGACATCGAGCACTGCCGCTCGGGAACCGTTTCGCCGCGCGAAGTCGAGCGCTGCATGGACAAGCGCGTCTGCGACTCCCGCGCCGCGAGCTTCGGGTGCCACGGCGGTGAAGCGCAGTTCCGCCTCGTCACCGCGGGCGAGACGCGCCGGTTCGGTGCCGGCGCGCAGCAGCGTCGAGGTTCCGAGGATCTCGGGAGCACCATGCTCGGGTTCGTCCGTGACGGCGACGAGCACGGTCCCGGCTTCGCTGCGGGCGGCGACATCGAGTTCGGCTGCCCGGCGAGACTCACGCCAGCGCTCGTTGCCGTGCCCGCCCGAGTCGAACGAGCGAACCGTGAGTGCCCCGATGGCGGCGAATTCATCCGCTCGGGCCTCTCGAACGGTGAAGGCGCCAGGGTTCGTGTTCGTGCGGGGATCGACGCTTGGTGCGACGCTCATAGACCATCCAATACTTCTCCGGGCAAGCCGCGCCCGCATGTGCAACTGTCCAGCATACGACGACGGAGTCACGCGCGCGGCGGCACAGAGCCGCTCAGGGGTCAGCGCTCGTCGTCGTCAGGCGCGATGATGCGGTGCGAACCGGTCGCCGGATGCGCGGCCCTGGCCCGTACGGAAGCGAACTGGCTCTCGACGACGTCGGCGACGACGGCGATCGACTGCTCATCGAAGCGGTCGTGTTCCCCAGCGGCGACTTCCTGCGCGTCGACGTGGCGCAGCCACGACGTGGTGGCGCTGACCGACGAGGGTGAGTAGCCGTTCGACTCGGCCACCGACCCGCCGAACAGGAACGCGACGGGAACCCGGAGACCCGCGAGGGCGTCGCGCGACGAGGAGCCCTGGTCGTCGGCGGGCAGGGTGTCGCCGAGGCCGCCGTTGACGAGAACAAGGGCTCCGACACGGTCCGGGTGGGCGGCGGCGACGGCGACGGCGAGGTCCGCGCCCGTCTCCGTGCCGACGAGCACCGCTCGCTCGACGGAGAAGTGGTCCATCAGCTCGACGACCGCGTGCGCGGTCGTGTCCCTCGCCGCTCTCGAGCGCTGCGGCCAGCCCAGGTCGTCGATCGACGGTGCCAGGACGTGCGCATCCGGGAGGAGCCCGGCGAGCGTCTCGGCCGTGGCACCATTCGCCTCCCCGAGCAGCAGGAGATTGTCGTGCTTGCGCCCCTCTCTGGAGACGCGAACCAGCACTCCGACGCTGCCGCCGCTGAGGTCGACGCTGAGCCCTCGTGGCCCGATCGAATGCGCTTCCGCCTTTGCGGAGCCGAGTGGTCGCAGCGCGCGAACGGGAGCGTCTGCCTCGTCACCCGTCATGCGATCCACTCCTTCGCTGGCTCTCAATGCTACGCACCCTTGCTCCAGCGTAGACGCGGCACCGTGTGCACCGCAGACAGCGCACCTCTCGGATGCACCCACTGGCCCAGCCGCACCCCCGCGACTA
Organism: Pseudoclavibacter sp. RFBG4; assembly: GCF_002931515.1. Taxonomy (NCBI): domain Bacteria; kingdom Bacillati; phylum Actinomycetota; class Actinomycetes; order Micrococcales; family Microbacteriaceae; genus Pseudoclavibacter; species Pseudoclavibacter sp. RFBG4. The sequence continues at coordinate 35,655 of NZ_PSYC01000039.1, forward strand.
AGGTAAACCTAACTCACGAAGGAGCGACCATGTCGAACATCACCACCACGCACGCCGCGAGCGGTCTCGTCAGGTCGCGCCTCGCGTCCAGAGAGCGCGTGAGCGAGCACGTCGTCCGCGTGACACTGGAGGGCGACGACTTCGCTCGCTTCCAAGGCCTCGGCTTCGACCAGTGGTTCCGTCTGCTGCTCCCCCAGCAGGACGAGACCGTCTTCGATCGCGTGCACGACCGCATCGACTTCAAGGGCTACCTCAAATACCTGCTCATCTCGCAGTCGACGCGTCCCGCCATCCGCAACTACACCGTGCGCGAGTTCCGCCAAGCCCAACGACAGCTCGACATCGACGTCATCGTGCACGGCGATGCCGGCATCGCCGGCCCGTGGGCTCGCGACGCGCAGATCGGCGCGCCCGTCGCGCTCATCGACCAGGGCTGCGGATACGCGCCACCCGCATCCACCGACTGGCAGCTGCTGGTCGCCGACGAGACCGGGATGCCCGCGATCGTCGGCATCCTCCGCGACCTGCCGAAGACAGCCCGCGGGCACGCGATCGTGGAGATCCCGTCTCACGGGGATGCGCAGCCTGTGGAACTGCCTTCGGGATTCACGCTCGACTGGGTGACACGCCCGAACGGGACCCGTCCGGGCGAGACGGCGCTGCAGGCGGCTCGAGAGACCCGACTCGAGGGCTCGACTCCCTACGCCTTCGCCGTCGGGGAGTCGCAGCTCGCGACGGGCGTCCGCCGACACCTGGTTCGAGACCTCGCCGTACCGAAAACCCAGGTGACCTTCGCCGGATACTGGAAACTCGGCCGCAGCGACGCAGCACACGCCTGACCGAACGGTGGGAATCGAATGCGTGACCCCGCGTGACTTTTCCGCGAGAAAACACCTTCGATTGAGAGCGCGGAGCGTGATAGCGTTGGTTTCACGCGCTGAGCGTCGGGAAGCCGTCCAGTAGCACCGCAGTTAACACGGGTCGAGCGCGCGCCCCATCCGAATCGGAACTGCCCCCAGACAGCACCGAGCCCAAGAACTTATCCACCCCTTATCTTTGCTCTCCTACGGCGCCGTGGCAGAGCAGCCCGAATCGTCAAAGATTCGGCAGCGCATTCCTGCGCGAAATAAACCGTGCCTAATAAGCACAGATCCGTTCGCGGATCACCCGCCCGAAGTACGGGCTGCATAACAATGAAGGAAGAAAAACATGGCAACTGGCATCGTGAAGTGGTTCAACGCAGACAAGGGCTACGGCTTCATCGCTCCGGACGACGGAACGCCCGACGTCTTCGCGCACCACTCCGCAATCGACGTCCAGGGTTTCCGCACGCTTGAAGAGAACCAGCGCGTGGAGTTCGATGTGACCCAGGGACCCAAGGGTCTCCAGGCCGAGAGCATCCGCCCGCTCTAAATACAGGCTCTCAGCGGTCCCCGTCCTCTGACGGGATGACCACGCACAACGAGTGCGACCTTCGGGTCGCACTCGTTTTGTCTGTCCTGACGGGTGCGTCCCGGTGACCATTCACGACGAATGACCCTGCCGCTCGCAGAGCAGAAGCAGACTTCACCTCGCCCGCAGCCTCCGATCCGTCAACGACGACGATCGCCGTCAGTGCTGCGTGCCCGCTTGGTGAAGCGGGCGAGCCGAGTACTTGCTGCGTCGACGCGGAATGGGCAGTTGCGCCCGCTTGCGCTTGCGGTTGACGGCGCCTTGGCCTGCCAGGTGCGAGTCCAGTCACGATCCGCCTCGGCGCGGCAGTTGTCGTTCACGGGGAGTCCTCCCCAGCGAGCCGAAGATCAGGTGTGTTCCAGGGTCAACCTGCAGGGAGGCAGGTATCCTTCTGGGGCGAGGTGCGGACCCCCGACCGCGAAGATCTCGTTCACTACCAGCACCAGACCTCGAACGGAGCAACACTCCCTCCATGACCACTCCCCCCACGTGGCCTCATACCCCAGTCGTCCGCCCCAAGGACCGCAAGCAGCGCATCGAATCCGCCGCCACTCAGGCATTCGCCCTGCGCGGCTACCACCAGGTGAGCATGAGCGACGTGGCAGCGTCGGTCGGCATCTCGGCCCCCGCCCTCTACCGTCACTTCGCGAACAAGTACGACCTCTTCAAGCACACGGCATTCGGCATCGTCGACGCGGTCGAGACGGCCACCGACGACGCGGCAGAGAGCGCCGCAGTCATCGGCGCTCCCCCGGCCCAGCAGTCCGCGGCGCTCATCGGCGCGACGCTCGACAGCCTCATCAAGCGCCGCGGCACCGGCGAGATCATCCGCTGGGAGTCCCGGTACCTCGAACCCGCCGACCGCGCGTCCGTCGACCAGCGCCTCGCCAAGGTCTACGGTCGCTTCTCGACAGTGCTCAAGCAACTGCGCCCGAACCTGCGCAGCGACGACGCCGCCTTGCAGAGCCGCGCCGCCTTCGCGGTGCTCGCGAGCGTCTCGATGCACCGCACGAGCATCTCGTCTGCCGCAGCCGACTACCTCCGTGCGGCCGCCCAGCGCGCCTTCGACGCCGAGCTGCCCGAGACCGAGTCGTACGTCGCTCCCGCAGCCACCGGTATCCCCTCCACGGCGAAGCGCGAGCAGATCGTCGCCCGGTCCATCGAGCTCTTCTTCGCCCGCGGATACAATCTCGTGAGCATCGAGGAGATCGGCGGCGCCGTCGGCATCACCGCCTCAGGCGTGTACCGACACTTCGAGAGCAAGAGCGGGATCCTCGCCGCTGCGTGCTCACGTGCCGCCGAGTACCTCGGCCAGGTGACCCGCGAGGTCTTCGCCGCAGTCGACAACCACGAAGCCGCGCTCGACGGGCTGATCGACGCCTACGTGGAAGCCCAGCTCGCCCACCACCGGCTGCTGCAGGTCTACATCGCCGAGTCGACGAACCTCGGCGACGACGAGCGGGAGCGTCTCATCGCGCTCCAGCGCGACCACGTCGAGGAATGGGCAGGCCTCCTGCGCGCCGTGAAGCCGCAGTTCTCCGCCTCAGAGGCGCGCTGCGTCGCGCACGCCGGGTTCCACGTCGTCGACTCGCTCGGGCGAGTGCTCGCCTGGCAGGACACGCCGAGCAACCGAACGCGCGTCGCCCACATGCTGCGTGCGGTCCTCGACGTCTGACGCTCGAGCACACCACGAGCCGTGGCCCGCCCCGTCCAGGGTGCGGGCCACACTCGTCTCTCGACCCACCTCAGACGACGGTGCGCCCCTCACCGGCCCCGGTCGCACCTGCAGACTGGGGACGCCCTGCCGCTCTGACCTGGTCGGCGAGCAGCTGTGCGCCGCTGGTGGTGAGAGCACGCCGCCACGGCAGCACACCCTCGATCTCGATCTGGATTGACATGCTCAGCACCGTTCGGATCACGACGATGAGTCCCAGGATGAGGGCATCCTCGAGCGAGGGCTTCGACGTGATCGTGCGGACGAGGTCGGCGGCCACGAGCACCTCCAGCCCGAGCAGGATGCCAGCTCCGAGCGAGGTGCGGAGCGTCGCGAGGGCGACCTTGCCGCCCTTCCCGCGCACGAGCGCCAGGACGGCGAGCACCACCGCGATGACGATGCCGATCACGATGGCCGACGCGCCGAGCGCCTCGACGACGACCGCGACGATCTCGAACACCTGGTCCATGGATTGCTGCATGCCCGCTCCTAGGAGGTCGAGTCTGGTCGGCGGGTGCGCCCGGCGAGGACGCCGGCGCACAGGAACGCCACGATTCCGGCGATCGGAACCACGATAAGCCCGACGCGGAGCGACGTCGCGTCGGCGAGCAGGCCGACGAGGGGCGGTGCGGCGAGGAAGCCGAGGCGCATGAGCCACGACACCAGCGTGATGGCCGTGCCCGGCTTGAAGCCCGGCAGCTCATCGGCCGCATGCAGGGCCGCGGGCACCAGCGTGGCGATTCCGAGACCAGCGGCCGCGAAGCCGGCGATCGTCCCCCCGACGCTCGGGAAGAGCAGCGCGACACCCATTCCGAGCGCGGTCACGAGGCCGCCCGCCTGCGCGACCCGCCGCTCACCGAAGCGATCGACGAGCCGATCCCCGAGCATCCGCCCCACGAACTGCGCCCCGACGAGCGCGATGAAGCCGAAGGCCGCGAGCGCCTGCGGGGCCTCCAGCGAACCGGAGAGGTACAGCGCCGCCCAAGTGCTGCCCGAATCCTCGACGACCGAACCGGCCACGGTGAGCAGGACGAGTGCGAGCAGCACCAGGTACTTCGCCGAACCTCCGCGAGCGGAAGTCCCGGCCTTGACGACCCTGATCCCCGCCGTCGTGACCTCGACGTCGTCGTGCTCCGGGCCGGGGATCATCCACCGATACGCGAGGACCGCGACGAGCGTGAACAGGGCGCCGCTGACGCCGAGGTGCAGCGAGAGCGGCACCTGGAGCGCCACCGCGGCAGCCCCCATGAGGCCGCCGAGCACGGCCCCGATCGACCAGATCGCATGGAAGCCGTTGATGATGGAGCGCCCGAAGCGACGCTGGACCCGCAGCCCGTGCGAGTTCTGCGCCACGTCAGTGAGTGCATCCGCTGCCCCACCGAACGCGAAGGCGGCCGCCAGCAGGAGCCCGTTGGGGGCGAAGCTCGCGGCGAACAGCGCGACGCTCGTGATGGCCGTCCCGGCCACGGCGAGACGCGACGACCAGAAGCGGCGGATGAGCGCCGCGGCCGCCAGCCCCGCGAGAAGGGCCCCGCTCGGGTAGGCGGCGACGACGAGCCCGAACTCGACGTTGCTCAACGCGAGCTCGGCCTTCAGCCCCGGATAGCGTGGCAGCAGATTCGCGAAGAGCGCCCCGTTGGTGAGGAACATGGCCGCGACCGCGATGCGCGCGCGCCGGTCGCCCCGGGAGGTCACTCCCCGACCGCGATGTCATGGTTCTTGCTGAGCATGCTGCAATCCAAGCACAGCGCGAGCAGCCGGCTCGCCGCAGTCACTCCTGCACGAGCAGGTCGGCGAGGAAGCGCAGGCGGTACTCGCCGCGCAGGATCAGTCCACCGTCTGCGAGGCGCGGGGTGCCGCGAAGGCCGCGAATCGCTGCCCGGTCCAGGTCACAGCGGCCTCCAGCGGGCCGCGCCGCTGCCACCAGAAGAACACCGCACCGATAGCCAGGGCACCCGCCACGTGGATCAGCCAGATCGGGGCGCTCGAGACGAGCCAGAACAGCTCGGGTGCCTCCGCGAGCCACCCGCCGCTGACGAGGGTCGTGTAGGTCACACCCGCGACGATCACGTGCAGCGCGTAGATGGTGAGCGGCGTCGCCCCTGCCCCCAGCGCGGGTCCGAGCACGCGGATGGCCGTGTCGCCGAGTCGGAGGCAGACGGCCAGGCACAGGCCGATCGCGATGAGCGAGGTGCCGGCCGTGATGGCGAGATCGAACGTCGTTCCCGAGTGCGGCGCGGGTGACGCGAGGAACCAGCTGCTCTCCGTCGGCGTGGTGCCGAACGCCGCCGAGTAGAAGAGCTCGGAGGCCTGCGCGCCCGTGCCCGTCGACGCGCCGATCGAGTTGAGGCCGCCGAAGGGGCCCGCCAGGAGCATGCTGACGGCGACTCCGACCAGCGCGAGGAGCGCGCCGACGGCCGTGAGGCGGAGGCTCAGCTGCAGGATCGTCCCTCGTTCTCGGGCCGCCAGCAGCATCCGCCCGACCACCATGCCCACGATCGCGTAGACCACCCAGGTGAGCACGGGATAGGTGCCCGTCACGAAGAGTCCGCGGAGCAGCTCGAGCGGATGTGCCAGGTCGAACCAGTTCGGCGTTCCGAGCTCAGAGCCCACGTTGAGCGGGGCCCGCAGCAGCATGGAGAGGAAGGGCCACAGGCCGGCCCAGGCGGTCGCGACCATGAGCAGGGAGAGGTTCGAGAGACGCAGGAGTGGGACGAGGAGCCAGAAGACGAGCCCGTAGTAGACGAGGATCACGGCGATCGGTGTGGGGACGAGACCGAGCGTCATGCCGATCAGCATGAGGGCGAGGCCGCGCCCGAACACGTTGAGGGCCGCGGCGCCGAATGCTCGGCGCTCGCGCTGCCGCTGCGTCGTCAGCACGACCCCGATGCCGGCGAGGACGGCGAACAGGGCTGCGGCCTTCCCGCCCAGGAACGCGGCGAGCGCCGGCGTCGAGCCGTCGGCGTTCGTGACCCAGACGTGCGTCGCCATCATGCCGATGAGCGCGAGGAACCTCGCGAGGTCGAGGCCGGAGATGCGTCCGCCGCGCCGAGAGCCCGCGCCGCCCCCGATCCGCCGGCGACCGAGAGAGGAGGTGGCCGGGTTGCCTGCGGGGATCGGGGCGCTCACACCCTCACGCTACCGGCAGAGGGCACCGCGCCGCACTCCGCCGACGGGCTGGGCTTCAGGCGCGGAGGATCTTCTCCATCGCCTTGCCCTTGGCCAGCTCGTCGACGAGCTTGTCGAGGTAGCGGATCTCCTGCATGAGGGGCTCCTGGATCTCCTCGACGCGGATGCCGCAGACGACCCCGGTGATGAGCGAGCGCTTCGGCTGCAGGAGCGGCGCATCGCGGAAGAACGCCTCGAAGTCGACGCGCGTCTCGATCGTGCCGCCGAGCTGCTCTTCGCTGTAGCCGGTGAGCCAGCGGATGATCTCGTCGACCTCGGCCTTGGTGCGTCCTTTGCGCTCCGCCTTCGCGACGTAGTGGGGGTAGACGTCCGCGAACGCGGTTCCGTAGATGCGATGCCCGGCCATGTCAGCTCCTCCGTGTCGTCGCGATTCTACCGGCGTCACATGCCGTCACCCGGTGTCATCCCGGAAGAGCCGACGCCGTCCGCGAGTTGTCTCGAGCATGACAACTCTTGGAATCATCGGAGCAGGGAACATCGGCAGCCAGGTCGCACGCAAGGCGGTCGAGGCGGGCTACGACGTGGTCATCGGCAACTCGCGTGAACCGGAGACGCTCGCCGCGCTCGTGGCGGAGCTCGGACCGAATGCCCGCGCAGCGACGGCGCTCGACGTCGCGGCGGCCGCCGACGTCGCCGTCGTGACCGTGCCGTTGCACGCGTACCAGAGCATCCCCGTCGACGCCCTCGCCGGCAAGATCGTGCTCGACACCAACAACTACTACCCGCAGCGCGACGGCAGCATCGCCGAGCTCGACGATGAGTCGACCACAACTGCCGAGCTCCTCCAGGCGCACCTGCCGGGGTCCCGCGTCGTCAAGGCCTTCAACCACATCGCCGCGGCCGACATCACCGCCGACGCTCGCCCAGCGGGTTCGGATTCGCGTCGCGCGCTCGTCGCGGCGAGCGACAGCGACGAGGCGCTTGAGTTCGCGCGCGGTCTCTACGACCAGTTCGGGTTCGACACCGTCGCGCTCACCCCGCTCGCGGAGGGCTGGCGCATCCAGCGCGACACTCCCGGCTACGGAGCGAAGGCGTCTGAGGCGGAGCTGCGGGACCTGGTCGCGGCCGCCAAGCGGTATCGCGAGACCGTCTGAGCGCATCCGACCGGCGGTCACCGGCGCCCCGCGAGGGACCGCGGTCAGACCCCGCACACAACCCGCAGACATGGTGCGGGCAAACAAGAAGCCCGCCGGAGACCGGCGGGCTTCTTGTGTCTGGTGGACCTAAGGAGATTCGAACTCCTGACCTCCTCGATGCGAACGAGGCGCGCTACCAACTGCGCCATAGGCCCTGACGAACGGAAACAATACCACCAGGCGTCCGACACCGCCAATCTCGCAGGTGTCAGACCGTCGACGACACGGCCCACCGAGACTAGGCATCGCCCATCACCATGGCCGAGCGGGGTTCTGCAGACTGCAGAATGACCATGAGCTTCTTGACTTCGCATGGGGGTTTGTTGGAACGGTCCGAGCTTGTGTAGCATGTCGAAATATGCACACCGCCGGACCGCTGCCCACATGGCAACCTGACTCTCGCACCCTCGTGCTCAAACCAGATATCTCGCCTCCCCCTTCACTGCTCCCCGCAGCGAAAACTTCGCCGGTGCAGGAAGGAGGGAGACCGCTCGAGTGGGAGCCCCACTCCCACCCCGTCAGTCAGCTGCTCTCTGTGCAACGCGGAGTCCTGAAGGTCGTCGTCGAACGAAGCGCGTGGGTGGTGCCTCCGCATTTCGCCGTCTGGGTCCCAGCGGGCACCGTGCACACGAGCCGGGCAACGGCCAACTGCGAATTCCAGGCAACATTCTTCTCAGAGCGCGAATCGTTCCTCCGTCCGCGCGAAGCGTACGGAGTCACCGTCACGCCGCTGCTCCACGAGCTCCTCGAACGGCTCGCGGCCGAGGAGATCTCGCAGGTGCAGCGTCGCAACATCGAGCGAGTCCTGTTCGACAACCTCAACCCGGCGAGCCACGACCTGCAGGTCCGCATGCCTCGCGACCGACGCATCGCCCCTATCGCGGAGGCGCTCAGAGCGGAGCCTGGCAACCGCACGTCACTCGAGGAGTGGGCTTCCTCCCTCGGAGTCAGCAGCAAGACACTGGCGCGCATCTTCCAGAACGAGACGGGCGTCTCCTTTCACAGCTGGCGCCAGATGGTTCGCGTGCAGTCCGCGCTCGAGCAACTCTCGAATGGGGCGAGCGTGGCCCTCGTGGCGCGCTCGCTCGGCTACGCGCAGACGAGCACCTTCATCGACGCCTTCCGGCGAGTCCTCGACGTCACGCCCGGTCACTATCGCGCGCGGGAGCTCACCGTCTGACCACCATTTGGAGGCGCTGGCTCGTCGCCGTCAGCTAGTCGTCGTTGGGAGCCGACGTGAAGTTGGGCCCACCCGTCGGCTTCGGCTCAGGATCCGGTTCCTTGGAGGGCTCAGGAGCGGACGTCTGCGACGGCGCTGGCGCCTGAGTCAGCTGGGGCGCTTCTGTCGCGGGCGGCTGGGTCGCGGCGGAACTCGTCGGAGCTGGGGCCGCGGTCGTGGGCGCGGGCGGAACGTACGTCCTCCGGTTCCCGAAGTGCTCGGCTCGCGCGTCACCGACAACCTGGGGGATCTCGATCACGGCAGACACGAGGGCGGTGAGGTCCTGCCCTTGCGCATTCGCCCGTACGATCGCGATCAGCTCGGCGAGGCGCTCGTCGGTCTCGTACTCCGACTGGACGTACTCCTCGACCTCCGTCTCGGCAGCCGTCGCGACGCGCTGCGAGTACTCCGACACGAAGTACGGCACGGCCGACTCCATCGTCGAGGCGGCACCCGCTGCATCGTTCACGTTGATCTGGTCACGAGCCGTGGTCAGCATGTCACCCATCGTCGTCTTCGACTCGTCGGTGACGAGGCCGTTCGACATGACGTAGGCGGGCTCGATGGCATCGACCTGAGCGCTGACCGCGAGCGTCTCAGCGCTCAGCACCACGACGGCAGGCTGGGCCGGCGCATCCGTGGAGGCTGCGAGCGACTCCTTGCGGACAGCGGCGAACGAGCCGATCGAGACGGGGATGACGACGACCACGACGAGCAGTGCGACGGCCGCGACGAGCCAGCTCACGCGGGCAGCGGACGGCGCCGCGCGGAACCGCGCCAAGGGACCGCCGAGCACCAGGCGCGCATTCGTCGAGCCGGTGCGGTCAAGCGTCTCGTCGCCCGCAGCGAAGATGCCGTTCGGCACATCGATCGATGCGTTGTCGGTCAGCGCGAAGGGGTCGCCGTCTACTGGTGAAGCCATGATCCGACCACACTAGTGGATGGCGCGCGAAGCCCGGCGGCAACTAGCCGACGCGACGACGGCGCAGGGCGGCATCGAGGTCGCCCATCCCGGGCTCGATCTCCTCGATGACTCCCATGCTCGCCCAGCGGCTCGGCCGCTTCTCGACGGGGGCGACGACGATCGGGTTCAGGACGACCTCGCTCAGCGCGGGCGACGACTGCGCGAGCCCCGCCCGGGTGGCAGCGGTTTGCGCGAGCGGCATGCCCTCCGTCGCAGCGGATGCGCGCGTCGAGAACGTCGCGATGCCCGGCTGCGCGTGTGCATCCCGAATCTTCTGCTCGGAGCGACGAGCCGCTTCACGGAGCAGCTCGAGGTGGTTGACCTTCTCGACCTCGACACCACCACCGGGACCATCCGGGCCCGGACGGCCGGAGGCGTCCCCCGTGTTCTCGACCGCAGTCAGCTCCTCGACTGGCTGACGCTCGAGGTAGAGCGGCTTCGGCACGGGAACCGGAACCCAGCTCGCGAGCGGCTCAGCGGCATCCGCAGCCGCAATCGGCTGGATCTCGACCGTGGGGGCGTCGCTCACGGAGAAGTCGATCGTCGAGTCGGGGCGACGCTCGGCGCGCGGCGCGCGCTGCGTACCTCCCGCCGCGCGCACCGCGAGGCGCTGCGCGTTCGCGATGCGTGCCAGGCGCTGGAGGCCTGCGACTCCGGCGAGCACGGTCACGACGCCGGCGACGAGCACCCACCAGACGCCGACGCTCGAGCCGAGTGCGATCCCGACGCCAACCGCGATGAGACCGGCGAGCGTGAGCAGGCTAGTGACGAGGCGACCTCGACGCGTCGCGCGGGCGGCCCGCTGGCGATCCTCGATGGAGCGTGGGACGGCGACCGTCGGAAGAGCCCTCCTCGCGGCTTCGTCCCGTTCGCGTTCGGCGCGCTCCGCCTCAGCCTTCGCGCGCTTGATGCGTCGCTCCTGTTCGACCACGCTGCGACCGTCGGCACGCACACGCGCCTGACCGAGCTCGCTCGTGGTCGCGAGCGAGTGGAGCGCCTGCTGCATCCGGATCGCGTTCTCCTCGGTTGCGAGGTAGTTGCGACGGCGCACCCACGTCGGCACGAAATAGGCAAGCCAGAGCGTCACCGCCAGGGCGAGGACGAGACTGCTGCCGAACTGCATGGCGTCAACATTAAGCGCGGACCGAGCCGCCGACCCCGATTGGCGCGGAGTGTCTGATTCGGGAGTGCCGAAGTTCTTGCGACGGACCACGAAGCTGTCGAAGCCTGAAGCCCGCAGAGGGGCAGAGACTCAGACGAGGGGCTGCGCTGTCCGCTCCCAGTCGGCCTGGGGCACCTGCGCTTCGCGCTCATCGGCGAGGCCCTCGCGCCAGCGCCGCAGCACACCGTGCGGGGCTTCCTCGCGGACGACGCCGAAGCAGAAATGGTCGCGCCAGTCGCCATCGATATGGATGTAGCGACGACGCAGGCCCTCGTACCGGAAGCCGAGCTTCTCGACGACCCGCAGGGACTTGGCGTTCTCCGGTCGGATGCACACCTCCATGCGGTGCAGGCCGAGCCCCTGCAGGCAGTGGTCGGTGGCCATGGCCGTGGCGATCGTCGCGAGGCCCTTGCCGGCGAACTCACGTGCGACCCAGTAGCCGAGCGTCGCGGACGAGAGTGCCCCGTAGCTGATGCCGGAGACGGTCAGCTGTCCCGCGAATCTTCCCTCATAGGTGATCACGAACGGCAGCGCCGTGTGCGCCGACGCCTGGGACAGGAGCGAGCGGATGCCGCCCCGAACATCCCAGCGGCCACCACCGCCAGGGCTCGTCGCCTCCCACGGCTGCAGCCACTCGCGGTTCGCGAGGAGCACGGATTCCAGCTCACGCGCATCCCGGACCCTGATGGGACGCAGCGACACCGGGCCGTGCGTCAGCGTGGGGACGGATGCGCTCATAGGAAGCGGAGTCTACTCGGCGATCGAGGCGGCGAACTGCTGCAGCCACGGGCTGAGCGCGGGTCCGAGCTTCGGGTCGTCGATGGCGAGCTCGACGATCGCCTTGATGTAGTCGAGCTTGTTGCCCGTGTCGAAGCGGCGCTCACGGTAGACGACCCCGACGACGCCGCCCAGCTCCTCGCGGTTCGCGGCGAGCACCTGCAGCGCGTCGGTCAGCTGGATCTCTCCCCCGGCGCCCGGCTTGGTCTGCTCGAGCACCCCGAAGACCTCAGGTCGCAGCAGGTAGCGACCGATGACGGCGTAGTTCGACGGAGCATCTTCGAGCGCGGGCTTCTCGACGAGCCCGGTGATCTGGATCGTGTCCGGCCCCGCCCCGGGAACGCCGTCTTCGACACTCGACGACGCGTCATAGGCGGCGACGCCGTACGAGGAGATCATGGCCGGGTCGACTTCCTGGAGCGCGACGACGCTTGCACCCGTCGCCTCGTGCACCTCGATCATGCGCGAGAGCAGCGAGCCGCCGCCCGCCATGATGTCGTCACCGAGGAGCACGGCGAAGGCCTCGTCGCCGACGTGCTGGTGTGCCCGCAGGACCGCGTGCCCCAGCCCGAGCGGATCACCCTGGCGCAGATAGTGGACATCGGCGAGGTTCGTCGCCGCGCGGACGCGATCGAGCTTCTCGGTCTCCCCGCGAGCCTCGAGCAGCGCTTCGATCTCGGCGACGCGATCGAAGTGGTTCTCGAGCGTCGTCTTGTTGCGCCCGGTGATCATGAGCACGTCCGAGAGCCCCGCTTCGACGGCCTCCTCGACCACATACTGGATGGCGGGACGGTCGACGACCGGGAGCATTTCCTTCGGAATGGCTTTCGTCGCGGGCAGGAACCTCGTCCCGAGGCCCGCAGCTGGAATAACGGCCTTAGTGATGCGCGAGGACATAGGCCGTATCGTATGGCCACCGAATGCCATCGCGAAACGCTGGTGCACGTGGCGTGCCACTGCGGCACGGGCTACGGGTTCTCGGCCAAGCTCTCCCCAACCCGCGACGGGACGCTTCGCTAGGCTCGTTCCCATGTCGACCGATGCGAAGACCGAGAAGCGAGCACTCCGCGCCGACACCAGACAGCGCCGCCGCAGCCACGGGGAACTGCTCCTGGCAGAGCATGGGGAGCAGATCTCCCTCCGTCTGCAGCAGCTGGTCGCCGAGCACGGTGCGAAGCGCATCTCCTGCTATCTGTCGGGCGAATTCGAACCGAGCACACGGCCCTTCCTCGCCTGGGCCGGCGCAGCCGACATCACCGTGCTGCTGCCCGTCACACGGGAGGACGGACTCCTCGACTGGGTCGTCTCCGACGGGCAATCTGAGCGCCCGCACGAGCTCGGCTTCCCCGAGGCCACGGGCGACCTCCTCGGACCCATCGCCCTGGGCGACGCCGACCTGCTCATCATCCCCGCCGCATCCGTCGACCGTGACGGCTACCGGATGGGCTGGGGTCGCGGGTACTTCGACCGCACGCTCGGCTCCATGGCCGGCCGGCCGCCCGTCTACGCGGTCGTCTACGACGACGAGGTGCTCGATGCCGTCCCTCGCGAGGTGCACGACGAGCGCGTGGATGGGGTCGTCACCCCGTCGAGAATCCGGCGTTTCTGAAGCATTACCCCGCCAGCTCTCTCGCGCGATTATGCTGTTCTGGTCCCGAAAGCGAGATTATGCCTACCTACTCATACCGTTGCACCGAATGTGACAACGCCTTCGATATCCAGCAGGGGTTCGCTGACGCGAGCCTCACCGTCTGCGACAAGTGCGGAGGCAAGCTGCGCAAGGTCTTCGGTGCTGTCGGCGTCTCCTTCAAGGGATCCGGCTTCTACCGGACCGATTCCGCAGCCAGCGCGAAGAAGAGCTCGAGCTCTTCCTCCGCCTCGACTTCCGCGGAGGCGAAGCCCGCCGCGACCAAGAAGGAACCGGCTCCCGCCGCCGCCTCGAGCGGCAGCAGCTCCCCCGCCGCGTCCTGAACTGACACGACTCAGCACTCCAGCACCGAACGAAAGGGGGACCCTGTGAAGGGATTCCGCGAATTCATCATGCGGGGCAATGTCATCGAGCTTGCCGTCGCCGTCATCATCGGCGCAGCGTTCACGAGCATCGTCAACGCCATCGTCGATGGCATCTTCAACCCGATCATCGCCAAGCTGTTCGCGGCTGACGACATCGCGGCCGCCACGGTCACGATCGCCACAGTGCCCATCGGCTTCGGCGCGGTCATCGCCGCGATCATCCAGTTCGTCCTGATCGCAGCGGTCGTGTACTTCGCGATCATCCTGCCGATCAACAAGCTCAACGACATGAGCTACCGCCTCATCCACGGCAAGCCGAAGCCTGCCGTCGAGGCCGCGGTCACCGAGAAGGACGTGCTCGAGGAGATCCGCGACCTTCTCAAGGCCCAACAAGAGGCACCCCCGAAGCTCCAGGGCGAGGGCCCCGAGACCCGCTCCTAGGTGAGTCGCCGGGCTCGGCGCAGCAGCGCTGCCAGCTCGGACCACTGCGAAGAGACAGGAACGCCGCCGGTCACCCGGCGGCGTTCCTGTCTCTTCATGCAGACGCTGCACGTCGCATCCAGCACCCCTGATACCGCCACCAAAGCCCTGGCCATGTCGCTTCCAGCCCCTCCAGCGCCTCCAGCGCCTCCAGCGCTTCCAGCGCCGATGGTCGCTCGCTCAGGACGAGCGGAACGTCTCGCGGCCCCACACCCAGGAGAGACAGGCGATGGCGAGCATCATCGAGGAGATGATGATCGCCCAGGTGAAGCCGAACAGGTCGGCGATGACGCCGGCGACGATGGGACCGAGGATGCTGCCGGCGTCCTGCGTCATCTGGTAGGTGGAGAGCACCTGGCCGCCGCTGCGGCCGTAGCCGATGATGTCGGAGATGACCGCCTGCTCGGCGGGCGCGGCCAATCCGGAGCCGAGCCCGAGCACGAAGCTGAGGGCGAGCATCGTGACGATGTCGCCGGCGAACGCGGTGGCGAACATCGCGACCGCGGAGACGCCGAGTCCGACGAGGATGAAGGGCCTTCGCCCGATGCGGTCGGTCTTCCGGCCGGCGTACTGGAGCGAGACCACGTTCCCGACGGCGCCGACCGCGATGACGACGCCGATGACCCACGGTTCCTGGCTGATGCTCGTCGCGACGAATAGCGGGAGGATCGCGGTGCGGACCCCGAAGTTCGCCCATCCGTTGGCGAAGCCGAACACGAGGGACGCGCGATACGCGGAGTCCTGGAGCGCCTCTCGGAGCGACTTCGGCTCGAGCTTCTTGGCCGCGGGTGCACGGTCGTCGCCAGCGTCGTGCAGGCCGGCCTCCTCGGCGGTCTTCTTCGCCGTGATGCGGTGAGCGCGGCCCATCATGATGCCGACGATGGCCGCCGCGATCACGAGGGTTCCCGAGTAGACGAGGAACGGCACTCCGATGCCGAACTGCGCAAGCGCCCCGCCGACCGCTGGGCCCGCGATGTTCCCGACGAGGAAGATACCGCCCCAGAGGGCGGAGATGCGGCCGCGGATCTGCGGCGGGGAGTATCGGGCGATCATGCCGGCCGCCGAGATCGTGAACATGACCGACCCGACGCCGCCGAGACCACGGAACACGAGCAGCTGCCAGTAGTCCTGCGCGAACGCCACGGCAGCAGTCGAGGCAGCCACGATCAGCAGGCCGGCGACGTAGATGCGCCGCTCCCCCAGCCGGTTGATGAGGGCTCCCGCTCCGGGCGCGAAGACGAGCCGCATGAAGGCGAACGCACTCACGACGACGGACACGAGCGTCGCGCCGACGCCGAAGCTCAACGCGTACTGCGGGAGGACGGGCACGATGAGCGCGAAGCCGATCGCGATGAAGAAGGTCGCGACGAGCAGGACCCAGATCTCTGCGGGGATGGGCGGTCGCGCGTCGTCGGCGTTCGAGACGATGGGGACCTGGCCCGTCGTCGGATGCTCGGGGTCGGAGCCGGGGACCGTCGGGTCGTTCGGCTCTATCGCCCGCTCAGCCATAATGCGGTGGCTTGTCGGCGCGCAGTCGGTCGTCGTTGGGCCCGCGCGGGCTCTCCACGCGGTCGTCGGCGTAGCGGACGGGCGCGTCGCCCCAGGCCGCGGGCGAGTCCTCGTCGGCGAGCACGGCGGGCCCGCTGGAGCCGTCGGCCGATTGGGGGTTCGGGTCGCTGCCGGGAGGTGGTTCCGTGGTGACTCGGCGTCGCGGTTTCCGTGGGGCAGGCGTGCCGGGGTTCACGCTCAGCTCGCACCGCCTGGCTCGCCGGGGCGGCCGATCGCGATCTGCTGGTTCCCGTCCGGCAGGGTGACCGATTCGAGGTTCGCGCTGGATGCCGCGCCGCTCGGCGCGGAGGCACCTGAGGTGAGCTGACCGAGCTCTCCCTGCAGGGATCCGGCCGTGATGACCGCGGTCTCCGCCGGCAGCGGCACCTTGAGTGCCTTCGCGATGCGTCGTGCCACCGCTTCCGGGTGCGCGAAGAGCTCGAAGGAGTGCACTCGAAGGTAGTACCAGCCGAGGCGCTTGAGGAGCTCAGGGCGGAGGCGAAGCGTCTCCCGCAGCGTCGCATCGGCCGAGCCCGCGATCCTCAGGTCGAGGCCGTCGGTATCGATCGCGATGGCGCGGCCCTTGTAGGCCGCGGCGAGCGGAATGCGGCCGCGGTGGAACAGCTCGACCGTCATGCCGAACGACTCGAGACGGTTCGCGAGATCGAGCAGCATGGGCGGCGCCTCGACTTCGCGGTCGTCGACCTCGGTGCCGTCGTCGGCGGAGGCGGGCGTCTGCTCCGCTGCTCCCCGCTCAGAGCCTGGGCCGGCGCCCGTGCCCGTGCCCGTGCCCGTGCCCGGTGTATCGCCGCTGGTCTCTGCCTCGCCGAGGATCTGCGCGAGTCCGAGCACCCCGCGGGACATGCGCGAAGGGTCGAGCTCGCCGGGGCGGATGCACGAGACGATGACCAGCGAGCGACGCGCCCTCGTCATGGCGACGGCAAGCGCGCGCGCGCCGAGCTCGGTGCCGAGCACTCCGAAGTTCGCGAGGACGCGCCCGTGGGGTGTGCGACCGAAGCCGATGGAGAAGATCACGCGGTCGCGCGACTGCGCTGTGGCCAGCTCGATCGTGGTGACCGTGAACGGCTCGCCACGTGCAGCCGTGAAGAAGTCGGCGATGTCGCTCCGGCGAGAGGCGGCCGAGTACACCGCCTGTTCGACTCGGCGGGCGTGCAGCGCAGAAGCCGTGACGACCATGAGCGACTCACGGGGCCGGTGCACGGCGTGGTCGACGACGAGCTCCACGACGCGGCTGACCTCGCCGTCGGTGGATTCGACCCCTCCCGTGATCGGGTCGGGCAGGCCCGTGCCGTTCTCGACGAAGGAGAAGCTGAGGCTCGAGTGCCCGAGCAGGGTCCCCGCCCACGGCATGGAGCGGATGCGCCCCTTGTAGAAGCGCCTGTTGATGAGCTCCGCGAGGTCCTCGCCGCCAGCCCGGTAGCTGCGCGTGAGCGCGTGCTCCGGCAGGAACTCCGCGAGCCGCGAGTAGACGGACTCGCCGACGGCGTCCTCGTGGCGCTGTCCCCACGCGTCGGTGCTGTCTGCCGCCGGGCGGGTGACGGCGACCGTGAACGGCGTCGGGTACTGGGTGACGGGGTCTCCGAATGCGACGACCTGGTCGCCTCTGCGGATCGCGCCGATGCTCTCGGCGATCGACATGGTTCCAGCATCCACGAGCACAACCGTGTCGAAGTGGATGCGCTCGCTCACGAGCGGCACGTCGTAGGGGGTGGTCAGCCACAGCTGCGCGATGCTCTTGGAGACGTCGCCGGCCTCGACGGCCAGCTTCGTGGAGGGGACGCCGGGACGGCGCAGGAGCTGGCGGAGCGCATCCGCCTGCTCGCTGTAGTCGACGATGGCGACCTTCCACGCTTCGGCGAGCTGCCAGGCGAGCTGGGCGGCCGAGTGGTCGGTGTGGGCCTGGTCGACGACTCGGAAGTCGCTCTCGAGGCGAGTCACGACTCGCGTGTTGGCGTTCAGGAGCGCCTTGTCGCGGTCGAGGAGGTCTTCGAGCACCGACTGCCACCAGGCGAGCTCGAGCTCGTCGCCGAGCGCCTCGGCCTCGACGTGGCGTTCGGAGAGGTCCTCGAGCAGCGGCGTGAGGCCGAGGTTCTCGAGGCGCTCGATGATGGTGAGGCGCTCGACGAGGTTGTGCAGCACCTCGCTGTCGGCCGCGAGCTCCGTGATGCGGGCCGGGAGCTCGGCTAGGGGCAGCTCGCTGAGCGAGACGGCTCCGGCGTCGACGAGCGGCTCGTCGAGGAGGCGCAGCTTCTCCGCAACCTCGCGGTGGAACTTGCGCACGTCGGAGATACCCGTCGGGACGGTCGGCGTGGAGCCGTCCGTGACGTAGCGGTGCCAGAGGATGCGCTGGCGCTGGGCGAGCTTGAGCGACTCGTGGAGGTCGTCGACGACGACACCGGGCCGCACGTAGTCCTTCGCGAGCTGGCGCAGCTGGCGGCGGCGAGCCGACGTCAGGTCGCTGCCGTCGCGCTCCGGGTTCGTGGCGTGGATGACATCCGTCAGCGAGTGGTCGAAGACCGCGGGGCGGAACCGGTCGAGGGTCTCGCGCAGGTCGAGCAGGAGTCGCAGGTAGATGCCGAGCTCGCCGTAGGTCTCGGCCGGGCGCATCCTGGTGCGTCCGACGAGTTCCTGGGCACGGTCGATGACTTCGACGAGGGTGCCGGCGTCGAGCTCGATGGCGGCTTCCTGCGCGCGGTTCGCCTCGTCGGTCGACTCGAAGGAGACGCCGTACCAGGGCGAGTCGTCCGGGCCGTACTTGAACTGGCCGAGCTCGCCGGCGGCGCGCAGCTGGCGGGCGATGGCGTCGCGGCCAGTCGCGATCGCCTCGATGGCGTCGCGGTCGAGGCGAGCGGTCGTCGTCGGGGGATGCTCGCGCAGCTCGAGGCGGGAGAGCTCCTCGAGCGCGTCGAGGGCCGAGACGCCGAGGGCGGGGTCGGGGTGCACGAGCGCGTCGCGGTAGTCGGCGAGCACGTGGCGGAGGCGGACGAGCGCGTCGTCGAGCTCGTGCATCGCGGGCTTGCGGGCCTTCTCGTTGCGGGAGATCGAGGCGATCGCGTCGCGGCGCAGGGTGCGCGGCGTGACGGCGAGTCCCTCGAGCCCGACGCTCTTGAGGCGCGCACGAATGGCGCGGATGCTCGCGGAGCGGGGCGTGACGACGAGCACGCGCTTGCCGTCGGCGACGAGCAGACCGAGCGCGTTGATGACAGTCTGCGTGAGGCCTGTGCCCGGCATGGTGTTGATGACCGCCGAGTTGCCGGCAGCGATGGCGTCGACGACGCGCTCCTGCTCGGTGTCCGCGTCGAGGAGGAACCGGTCCCCCACCGGGTCGCGGCGGTCAGGGCTCGGCCGCTGCTCAGCCGGCTGCACGGCGGCCACCTTCTGGCGCGCCTCCTCGTCTCCGGCGAGTGCCCGCAGGACGGGGTGCGTGAGCTCGTTCGTGTCGCGGAGCATCGCGCTCGCGACCTCCCCGAAGCTCGAGATGACGGCGCGCGCCGAGACCGTGAACTGCGGGATGGATGCGCCGAGCGCGCGAGTGCGGTCGAAGACGTGCTGCGGGAGGAAGGCGTCGTTCGACTTCGCCAGCTCGAGCAGCTCGGCGACCGGGAGACGCACTCCGAAGTGCTGCGCGAGGTGCCTCGCCAGGGAGGCGTTCACCCGGCTCGGGCCCTTCAGAGTGAACTCGTAGTCGCGGCCCGCGCGGCGCAGGTCGACCGTGCGGGTCAGGATGGGGGCGCGGAAGTGGGTGCCGTCCTGCGTCCACTCGGCGAAGCCCGTGGCCAGCTGGATCGTGCTCATGCCGCGGCCAGCGAGCAGCTCGGTGCCCTTCTGCGCGATGAGGTCGGCCGCGTCGCGCGCCCCGCGGAACGAGGAGTGCTCGCGGACGAGGGCAGACAGCAGCACGGTCTTGCCCGCCGCGAAGGGCGCGATGCCGCCCGGGTGCGCGCTGGTCAGCTCGACGTACGTGCCGGGTTCGTCGGCGAAGTCGAGAAGAGGGGATGGTCCGCCGAGTTGCGCGAGCTCGTGCAGCCATGAATCCTGCGCCGCGTCGACTGCGGCCTCGAGCGCCCTCGCCTGTTCGGCGCGTTCGAGGTCGAGCGCAGTGAGCGCCTCCTCGTCGGCGGAGGGAACCGGGTGGGTCCTGCGCTCGTGCGCAACCGCATCTGCGACCCAGGAACGGCCTCGTGTGAGGCTCGGGCCGTCGCCGCCTCGTGCCCTGACGCCGTCCTCGTGGTCGCGTCCGAGATCGAGATCGTCGTCCGCCTCGCGGGCCTCGCTGTCGCGCGCCTCACGCTCACGTTCGAGGCGCTCGCGCACTGGACTGAGGTCGGGTATCGGCTCCGTCTCATTGTTTGTGGGCGCACCCTTGCCGGAGCCGTGACCGTCGCTCTTCGCGTCGCCCGGCTCTGAACCTCGTTTACGAAACAGACCCCACACGCGTGACACTGTAGGTGTCTGGGCCCGTCGGCGGGTGGAGGCGCGCGTGCGTCGCCCGCACCTCGACCAAGTTTTCGTCCCGAAATCAGGCACCGCTGCACACGGGAGGCCGCCAGCACCGGTAGCATTGTCGCGCCAGCCTCTGTAGCTCAATGGAAGAGCAGTTGCGTCCTAAGCAAACGGTTGGGGGTTCGAGTCCCTCCAGGGGCACTGTTCATTCCGTGCGGCAGTCTGCGCATGTGCCAGACTCACGGCTCGCCGGATGGCGGTGCCTAGACTCGCACGATGACGACGATCTTCGACGCGCAGGACCGCCCAGAGCCGCCCCTTGGTGAGGACGAGTGGTCGACGCTCAACGGCTTCCTCGATTTCCACCGGGCGACGCTCGCCTGGAAGCTCTCGGGTCTCGGCTCGGCCGAACTGTCGAGGACGCTGCCGCCGAGCAGCATGACGCTCGGCGGCCTCGTCAAGCACCTCACCTACGTGGAGGACGACTGGTTCGGGGTTGTCCTCTTCGGCGAGGAGCAGCGCGAGCCGTGGGCGTCCGTCGACTGGACGAAGACGCCCGACTGGGAGTGGGACGCCGCGAGCGCTCAGGAGCCAGCCGAGCTGCTCGCCGAGTGGGAGGCGTCGGTGGCCCGGGCGCGGGACGCCGCGGAGCGCGCGTTCCGCGCCGGGGGCCTCTCCTACCCCGCCGCCAAGGGATTCTCGGACGGCCGGATCCCTCGGCTGCGGTGGATCCTCATCCACATGGTGGAGGAGTACTCCAGGCACAACGGCCACGCTGACCTGCTGCGCGAGGCGATCGACGGAAGCGTCGGCGAGTAAGAGGTCCCGCGCTGCGGCTCGGCTCGTGCTGCGTCAATACACCGTGCGGGGAGGATCATCGCCTAGCGTCGAGCTATGAGCACAGCGCAGACCTGGCTGATCACTGGCGCGAACCGCGGACTCGGACGCGCCCTGACGCTCGCCGCACTGGCAGCGTCGCACAACGTCGTCGCGACGGTGCGCGGCGAGCACTCACTCCCGGAGCACGACAGGCTGCTGGTCCTCCCCCTCGACGTCCGGGACCGGACGGCGGCCTTCGACGTCGTCGAACGGGCCTCCTCGCACTTCGGGGCGGTCGACGTTCTCGTCAACAACGCCGGGTACGGCCTCATCGGCGCGGCGGAGGAGGTCACTGAGCCGGAAGCTCGCAGCATCATCGACACCGATCTCCTCGGACCACTCTGGCTCAGCCAGGCGGTGCTGCCCGGGATGCGGGCACGCGGCGCCGGCCACATCGTGCAGATCTCGACGGTCGGCGCGGTCGGCACCGTGCCGACGCTCGGCCTCTACAACGCGGCCAAGTGGGGGCTCGAGGGCTTCAGCGAAGCGCTGGCCGCCGAAGTCGCCGGCTTCGGCATCCGCGTGACGATCGTGCAGCCGGGCGAGCTCGGCACCGACTGGGCCGGAGGCAGCATGCAGTTCAGCACGCCCATCGGCGCCTACGACGACCTGCGCACGCAGCTCTTCGGAACGCCGAGCGTCCCCTGGCCCGCGCCGCCGGCCGGCGTCGAACCGAACGGCACCTCCCCCGCGTCCGCGGCGGAGGCGATCCTCTCGCACGTCGGCGACCCGGGCGACACTCGACTGCGTGTGCTCATCGGCGACGATGCATCACCCCAGGTGCACGCCGCCCTGACCGCCCGACTCGACGACTACGGCCAGGACCCTCGCTTCCCGCAGTGAGATTCGCCCCCACCGCAGCGAAGGCTGGGATGGGCCGGTGCGCTGCGCACACGGCCCTCGCGCCCGGCCTCAGCGCGGGGCCTCCTCGTCATCGACGCTCGACCCGGTCACGATGAGCAGCGCGGCCGCGAGCACCGCCGCGTTCGCCCACAGGATGACGCTCACACCGAGCGGCCCGGCGACCGCTCCGATGCCGAGCGGCAGCACGATCTGCGCGAAGCGGTTCGCCGTCATGCGCAGGCCGAGCGCCTGCCCGTGCACCTCCTTCGGCGTGATGCGCACCACCCACGACATCGTGAGCGGCTGCGGGATGCCGAGGGCGACGCCCAGCGCGACCATGACGGGAATCGCGCCGAGCGCGGCGACGAACGGCAACGCGACGAGCGCTCCCACGCCGCAGCCGATGGAGACGAGCAGCAGCGCCTTGCGTCCGAAGCGGGACACGAGCCGGCTGAGACCGACCCTCGAGACGACGGACACGAGGGCCCTGACGGCGAGCAGCGCACCCACGGCGACGCTCGACACGCCCTTCTCCGAAGCCCACAGAGGAACGAACGTGTACAGGAGATCGACCGTCACGAGGACGGCGGCGCTCACGGCGACCGACCGCCACAGGCCGTTGCCCCTGCCGAGATCGACAAGACGGTGACGCCGCTTCGGCGCCCCGCCGCTCGCATCCGTCGCGGATTCGGCCTCAGCACGCTTCGCCGCTGCGGACTGCCGGTCGGCGCGCAGCAGCGCCGGCGTGCCGAGAAGTCCGAGCACCACCAGCACGATGCAGGCGATGGCCCCGAGCACGGTGTCAGGGGCACTCGCCTCGACGGCCCCGACCGAGGCGGTCAGGGTGACGATGGGCGGACCGACGAGCTGCCCGAGGGATGCGGCGGTGGTGAGCACCGCGAACGTGCCGTCGCTGGTGCCGTCCCGTCCGCGATGGGCCGTGAATGTCTGCTGCCCGATCATGACGAAGAGGCTGCCGATCCCCGTCGCCGCCGCCGCGACCACAAGGATCCAGAGCTCGTTCGCCCAGCAGAGCAGGACTGGGCCGCTCACGAAGACGGCGACGCCGAGCAGCGCGACCCTCGCTCCCCCGATCCGGTCAGACAGCCGTCCGACCGGAAGCGCCGCCAACAGTGCAGGAGCCGCGAACGAGGCCGCGACGAGCCCGAGCGCGAACCCCGTCGCCCCGAGCTCGACCGCCTTGTAGCCGATCATGAGACGCGCGCCCACCCACGCTGACTGCAGCAGCGCCGCTTGGACGCTCAGCGCGAAGCGCCACGGCTGCTCACCTCCTTCTGGGGGTCGGCGTCGCCGCCCCGTCATGGACGCCGGGGAGCTTCCTCGGAGCCACCGAAGTGCCTGGTCAGGTCCTCGATCTGGCTGCGCACTGCGGCGTAGCGACTGCGGTCGAGGTGGAACACGGCGAGCTGGAGCGAATAGGTGAGAGCGATGGGCACCAGCGGAGTGCGGTAGCTGCTGTCGTCGCCGCGAGGAGCCGCGATGAGGTGGTCCGGGTTCGGCCGGAAATGGAACCCGGGCACGTCGCTGATGAGCACGACCTTCCCGCCTCGGCGCTGGCACTCCGACATAAGAGGGGCGAGCCGGATCGACGCCTCCCTGAGGGCGTAGGCGATGAGCGTCGAATCGCCATCGAATCCGACCATGTTCTCGGCGAGGTCCTTCGCGCTGTTCTCGAGCGTGACGACCGTGAAGCCGAGCCGCCGCATGCGCCTCGCTGCGAGATCACGGAGGGGTCGTTCGTCGTCGGCGTCCGAGAAGACGTAGATCGTCGTCGACGCGTCGATCGCTCGAGCCGCGGCCTCCATGACGTCCTGCGGCACGTACTTCGCGAGCCGTTCGAGCGCCTCCGCTTCATCGCTCGCGAACGAGTAGAGGTCGTGGCCCGACTCTGCCCGCATGTAGCTCTCCTGCTCGGCGGCCTCGGAGCCCTCATCCCGCTGCAGATCGGCTCGCAGGTCGGGGTAGCCGCGGTAGCCGAGCTTCTGCGCCAGACGGACGACAGTCGACTCGTGGGTGCCCGCGCGCTGCGCGATCTCGGCCGCCGGCGCCTCCGAGACGCGCTCGCCTGACAGCAGCACGGCCATGACCTTGCGCTCTGAGCTGCTCAGCTGCTTGGTGCTGCTGGCGATGACCGATCTGAAACTCACCTGGACTCCTCATTGAGTGGATGCTGTTGCCCGTGCAACTGCCGCTGCTCACAGCAACACAGTGCCAGCTTTTCTTGCTCTGCTTGACACTCTCCCACAATCCTGCAAGCATGTGCAAGGTTGCAAGTTCACTCGAAGGGGCGAACGCTCCGGGAGCAGGGCTTTCCCGAAACGCACCAGGATTCGAACCGCAGAGAGGCGGAGGACAACGATGTCATCGAACAGGATCAGAGCCGAATGGGGCATCGCAGCCGCCTGCGTCGTGGCGGCAATCGCCTTCGGCGGCGCCGCGGTGAGCTACGGCCTCACCGCGGATACCGGGGTCGGAGCGGGCCTCATGCCGCTCGTCGCCGCGGTCTTCGTCGGCGGTGCCGGCCTACTCTGGGCCCTCCGCCTCGCCGCAGAGCGAGTCCGCGGCGCGGCCCCAGCGCACCTCCCGGATCTCCCGACCGCCACCGGCTCGATCGGGACGGACGCACCCTTCGAGGCGCTCCTCGAAGGAGAAGAGAGCGACGAGATGGACGACGAGTCGCTGCCGGACAAGGCGGCGTGGCTCCGAATCGGCACGATCGTCGGAAGCGTCGCCCTCGGCGCCGCACTCCTCCCCCTCCTCGGCTACTCGGTCGTCATGGTGCTCATGCTCACGACCGTCCTCATCTTCGTCGGTGGGCGCCGCTGGTGGATCTCCCTCCTCGTCGCGCTCGTCGTGACGGGCCTCTCGCGCCTCGTCTTCGAGGTGTGGCTCAACACCGCGCTGCCGCACGCGAGCATCGCTCCCCTCAGCTGGATTGGACTCTGACATGGGCTTCGAGAATCTCATCGGCGGCCTCATCACCGTCCTCACCCCCGAGCACCTGCTCTTCGCCCTCCTCGGCTGCGTCATCGGCATGCTCGTGGGTGTGCTCCCCGGCTTCGGCCCGGCCGCCGCCGTCTCGCTGCTGATCCCGGTCACCTTCGGCCTGGACGCGACAACAGCCATCATCATGCTCGCCGCCATCCTCTACGGAGCGGCCTACGGCGGGACGATCACGGCCGTCCTCCTCCGCATACCCGGCGAGGCGTCGTCTATCGCGACGACGCTCGACGGCTACGAGATGGCGAAGCGGGGGCGCGGCGGACCCGCGCTCGTGATCGCAGCCCTCGCCTCGTTCGTCGGCGGCCTCATTGGGGTCATCGGATTCGTGCTCGTCGCCCCCTTCAGTCGGCTCGCCCTCGAATTCGGCGCACCCGAGCTCTTCCTCGTCTCGGTGCTGGGCATGGCGCTCGTCGCGAGCTTCGCCGGCCGCGACCCGGCCAAGGCGCTCCTCAGCGTCGGCGTCGGACTCGCCATCGCGAGCGTCGGCATCGACCAGGGCCAGGGAGTGCAGCGCTTCACCTTCGAGATGCCGGAGCTCTTCGACGGCCTCGGCCTCGTCGCGATCGTCATGGGCGTGTTCGGCATGAGCGAGGTGCTCGCCCAGGCGCGCGGCGGCAAGGACGGCATCCGCAAGCCCATCAAGGTCGGCAAGCTCCTCCCGACGGGCACCGACCTCCGGCGCTCCGCCGGACCCTTCATGCGCGGATCCTTCATCGGGTTCGTCATGGGCCTCCTGCCCGGCTCGCCCGGCGCCGCGACCTCGCTCGCCTCCTACGCCCTCGAGAAGCGCATCTCACGCCGGGGCGGGGAGTTCGGAAAGGGCGCCGTCGAGGGCGTCGCGGGGCCGGAGGCGGCGAACAACGCACTCGCCGTCTCCTCCATGATCCCGCTCTTCACGCTCGGCATCCCGACGAGCGCCACCGTGGCCATCATGGCCGGCGCCTTCACGATCAACGGCCTCATCCCCGGCCCGCTCCTGTTCCGCGACAACCCTGAGGTCGCCTGGGCGATCATCGCGAGCCTGCTCGTCGGCAACGTGATTCTCCTCATCCTCAACGTGCCGCTCGCGCGAGTGTGGATCGCGGTGCTCAAGGTGCCGTTCCACTACCTGATGGCCGTCATCATCGCGTTCATGTTCCTCGGCACCTACAGCATCAACGGCTCAGCATTCGACATCTTCGTGATGCTCGGGGCAGGCATCGTCGGCTACCTCTTCCACCTGTTCGCCGTGCCCCTCACCCCGCTGGTGCTCGCCGTGATCCTCGGGCCGATGCTCGAGGAGAACTTCCAGCGCTCACTCGCCCTCTCCCGCGGCGACTACTCGGTGTTCCTCAGCAGCGGCATCAGCGTGACGCTGCTCATCGTGATCGTCGTCGCGGTGCTGTTCGGCGCCGCCCGCCCGCTCCTCAGCTCGCTGCTCGCGAAGCGCGTCACGCGGATGAACGCGAAGCGGCTCGCCCTGGAGCTCGAGCAGCAGACCCCCGAGATGCAGACCTCCTCATCCACCAACCGCTAGCACCCCCGGACCGACGAAGGAGTCAGTCAATGTTCACCACACCCAGAATCGAGAACACCCCCGCGTCGCCGAAGCGCCGCGGCTGGGCGAGCAGGAGCACGCGCCTGACGGCGGTCGTCGCAGCCGCCGCCATCGCGTCCCTGCTGAGCGCCTGCGCGACGGGAACCGCTGGGGCCGCCGACGACGGTGCCGAGTTCCCGGAAGCCGGATCAACGATCGAGTGGATCGTGCCATCTGCGGCCGGAGCCGGCAACGACATCCTCGCCCGCATCATGGCCCCCGCCATGGGCGAAGACCTCGGCGTCAACATCAAGGTCGTCAACAAGGAGGGCGGCAACCAGGTCATCGGCCTCAACGCGCTGGCCTCCGCCAAGCCGGACGGGCTCACGCTGGGCTTCACGAACATCCCCTCGATCTTCGGCCGCTACCTCGACCCGAGCAAGCAGGCCGGTTTCGACCGGGAGAGCTTCGCACCCGTCGGCTCGTTCGCGCTCAACGACATCGTCATCGGCGTCAACAAGGACAGCCCATACACGAGCACGCAGGAGCTCTTCGATGCCGTCAAGGCGAGCCCCGGCACCATCACCGTCGGCACCGACTCGCGTGCGGGAGACGACCACGTCAACCTCCGCACCCTCGAGAAGGAGCTCGGCCTCGAATTCAACATCGTGCATTACAACAGCGGCGCCGACAAGATCGCAGCTCTCGTCTCCGGCGAGGTCGATTTCGCCCTCGGGGGCGTCTCCTCGTTCATCGGGCAGGCCAAGTCAGGTGAGATCAACGTGCTCTCGGTCCTCAGCGACGTCCCAAGCCCCTTCTTCCCCGACGTCACGACGTTGAACGAGCAGGGCTTCGAAGTGGCGCCGATGTCGAACAACTTCGCCGTCTCGGTCCCGGCCGGAACGCCAGCCGCGGCGGTCGCCGCGCTCGAGGCAGCCCTCCAAGCCGCAACCGAGGATCCCGACGTCGTCGCCGCGCTCGAGAATGCGGGAACGGTACCCAACTGGATGCCAGCCGCAGACGTGGCCACGCTCTGGGAGGAGCGAGAAGCGACGACGAAGCCGATCATCGCGGAGCTGATCGCCGGTGAGTAGCACCGCCTCCGCTCGACCAACCGCCCCATCAGCCGCTCGACCAGCAGGAGATCGACGCATGAACAGCGAGCACGCCAGCAGCACCGCGACGACAAGCGACCGCCTCATCGACCGCGCGCGGGGCATCCCGAGCGCCAACATCGGGGATGCGCAAGACCGGCTCGGCACGGCCTCAGGGATACGGCCGGTCTGGGATGGCGCGAAGCTCGCGGGCCGCGCGCTTCCCGTCTGGACCCGCCCGGGCGACAACCTCATCATCCACAAGGCCCTCGACGTCGCGCAGCCGGGAGACGTGCTGGTCGTCAACGGCGGCGGCGACGTGAGCCGAGCGCTCATCGGCGACCTCATCGGGCTCCGAGCCCTGCGCCTCGGTGTCGCCGGGTTCGTCATCGACGGGGCGATCCGCGATGCCGTGGGCCTCGGCGAGATCGGGCTCCCGGTCTTCGCCCGCGCGGTGACGCCAGCCGGCCCCTACAAGTTCGGCCCGGGTCGCATCGGCATCCCGGTCGCGATCAGCGGTGTGGTCGTCGAAGCTGGGGACCTCATCGTGGCCGACGACGACGGGGTTGTCGTCGTTCGCAGCGAAGAGGCCGACGAGGTCATCACCCGCGCCGAGGAGATCGAGGCGGGCGAGCGCCGCAAGCGGATCGCGATCGAGGAGACGGCTCGGGTTCGGGTCTAGTCGCCACAGCCAGGACGAAGGACACACGTCGGCCGCAGCCCCGCAGAGGAGCTGCGGCCGACGTCACTGTGAGCGCTGCGATCAGGCGTTCTCGTCCGCGACGCGGATGAGCACCTTCCCCACGGCTCCACCCTCGACCGCGTCGTGCGCCTGGGCCGTCTCCTCGAGCGGGAACCACGTGATGGGCAGGCCAGCCGGCTCCCCCACGGGAAGCGCGCCGTCGACGAGCGCCGCCGTCACGTCCTCGGCCGCCGCGTGCAGCGCATCCGGACCCACCGTGTAGAGCAGCAGCCCCTGCCAGCGGACGTTCTTCGCGAAGCTCGCGATGATGGGCACGGTGAAGTCGTCGCCGTTGTTGTTCGCGTAGTAGGCGATGCTGCCGTGGTTCGCGATGACCTCGACGTCGAGCGCCGAGTTCTGCGTGGGCGACACCTCGACGATGTGGTCGACGCCGTTCGGAGCCAGTTCCCGGATGCGCTCGGCGAGCGAGGCGTCCGGGTAGCGGACCACGTGGTGCGCCCCGGCTGCGAGGGCCAGGGCTTGCTTCTCGTCGCTGCTCACGGACGTGATCACCGTCGCACCTGCCCACACCGAGAGCTGGATGGCCGCGTGGCCCACCGCTCCTGCGCCGCCGTGCACCAGCACCGTGCGGCCCGCGAGCGCCTCGGGTGAGAGACGGGCGGGGCCGTGCTCGTGCACCGTGAGTGCCCGGTGCGCCGTCATGGCGGGCACGCCAAGGCTCGCGGCGACGTCGAAGTCGATGCCGTCCGGCAACGCGACGACACGGTCGGCGGGCAGCACCGTGAACTCCTGCGCCGTGCCCGTCGGCCGGTTGTGCGCCGCGAGGTACACCCAGACACGGTCGCCGACGGCGAGCGTGTCCACGCCGTCGCCGAGTGCATCGACGACGCCCGCACCGTCCTGGTTCGGGACGACCTCCGGGAAGCCGAGCAGACTGCCCGCGCCACCGCCGTCGCGGGCCTTCCAATCGGTGGGGTTCACGCCAGAGGCGACGACCTTCACGCGGACTTCGCCTGGGCCAGGCTGCGCGACCTCGCGCTCGACCTGGGAGAGGACGCTGGATGGACCGGTGGCTGAGTAGACGATTGCCTTCATACCCGGGTTCAGCGAGTGGGCGCCCCGCACTATTCCCTCCGTGGCGCGTCCACGGCGCTGGCGGCATCCTGGGCCACCGCCCCCAGCACGGCCTGCTCGGGCGGCGACGCCGTCTCGTTCCGACAACAACCGGGCACGGGACTGCCGGACGGTGGCACGATGGCGTCATGAGCAGCGACGACGATGTGCGACGGCTGGCGCTCCGCCTCCCGGAGACCTCGGAGCGCACCGCCTACGGCACCCCGGCGTTCTACGTCGGGACGAAGATGTTCGCACGCATCCACGACGAGCCCGGGGTGCTCGTGTGCTGGCGCGCCGACCTCGGCGAGCGCGAGGCGCTGCTCCAGGGCGAGCCGTCGGCGTTCTTCACGACACCCCACTACGACGGCCACCCGAGCGTGCTGGTGCGGCTCGCGAACGTCCCTGCGCCGCGGCTCGGCGAACTGCTCCAGGAGGCGTGGGAGGCCAGAGCGACCAAGCGCATCCTGCGCGATGCGCAGTCCTCTCCCGAGCGGGACTGACCGACCTCGGGCAGGCACCGCAACCCGAGGCGCCCAGGCGTCCGACGGGCCGCGTCGTGCCACCCTGGGCCGCGCGTCCGCTCTATGATCAGCGGATGGTCAAGGTCATTGCAGTCATCCGTCCGGTAGCCAGCGAGACGATCGAGGCGGAAGCCGACTCCTACGAGGCGGCGAAGGCGAAGATCGAGGCGATGGTCCCTGAGGGCTACGAGCTGCTCTCTGTGCGCTCCGCGAAGTAGCGAGCGCCGCGGCGACCGACGACGGCCGGCGGGCGCCGCCGCAGCGTGGGCCCGCCCGGGGTGCTCGAGCCGCTAGTCGAACATCCCGTCGAGCAGCCCGCCGATCATGAGACCGCCGAGCACGCCGCCCACGACGTCGCCCATGTCTCCGCCCCTGCGGCCGCCGCGACCGCCGTAGCCGCCCTGGTAACCGCCGCCACGCGGCTGGCCCCACTCGTCGTATCCCTGCTGCTGCTGCGGACGCGACTGGTCGATGTCGCGCTGCGCGAGCTGCAGCGCCTCGCTCGCGAGCGAACCCGCCCGGCGTGCCAGCGCTAGCGCCTGCTCGCGTTCGTCTTCACCGCCCCGGAAGCTGACCAGCTCGTTGCGGATGCGCTCCGCCTCGGCCAGCCGGGTGCGCGGCGCCGAGCCGATCCAGCCACGGTGGCCGGAGATGACGTCGTTGGCGACGGCGATCTGCCGATCCGCGTCGTCGATGGCGGTCACGACCTGAGTCTGCGACGGGATGGGCCGCGCGGCCCTGTCCCTGGCCTTGGCGATCGCCTCGTCGAGTCCCGTGTTCGCGGCGCGGAGCCTCGAGAGCGACGCGAACGGGTCGGTGCGCTCACCCGCGGGAGGGAGCGCGGCGAGCGCATCGGTGAGCCGCTTCGCCGCTTCCTCGACCTCCTGGCTGCGTGGCACGTCTCTCGCCGCGACGAGATCGCCCCTCGAGTCCGCGATCACGGCGGCGAGCGTCGACTCGGCGCGCAGCGCCTCGATCTCGTAGTTCTCGACGGCGTCGAGCAGCGTGTGCACGCGGCGCACGGCCTCCGTGGATGCCTCGAGGGCAAGCCGCGACTGCTCGTTCTGCCCGGCCTCACGGCGGCGCAGCGACACGTCGGCGCTGTGCTCCGCGAAGGTCAGGAGCTGGGCCGCCTCGGCGGGGTTGTCGCCCACCTGGTGCAGCGCGGCGTCCGAGTAGCGCAGCGCGAGACGATCGATGCTGGCTTGCGCGTCCGGGATGCGCGCACGCAGCCGCTCCGAGTCCCGCTTGACGCCCTCGAGCACGGCGGGCGTCTGCCGCACCACCGCGACGGCCTCCTCGAGCACCGAGGACTTCTCCTCGAGCAGCCCCATCGCCCACTCGCAGATCTGCACGATCCGCGCGTTCCTGGTGCGCAGCTCGTCTGGCGTGTCCGGGATGTCGTCGACGTTCAGCTGGTTCAGGTGGAACGCCTCGCCCATGTACTTGCGCACGTTGACGAGCGTGTCCTTCAGGTCCTGCGTCGCGCCTGAGCCCAGTTCGGCCTCCGCGAACGAGAGCTCGTCGTTCATGAGACGGATGCGCTCATCGGCGTCGACGAGCGCAACACCCGCCTTCATCGCCAGGTCCTTGTCGTGGGCGTCGATCTCGGCCTGCTGCGCTTGCTTCGCGCGGCGAGCGCGCCCCCAGAATCCAGATGCCATGTCGCAGATTCTAGTTGCGCGCCGCCCCGCCAAGCTGGCGATGTTCACCGTCGGCGGAGCGGCGCCCCGCGGAGCTCAGTACCAGATGCCCGGCGCGGGCTCCGGCGAGACCCGCAGCAGCCGTCCCGCGAGCTCCGCCGCCCCGGCGCTCAGCTCGTGCAGAGCGCCTGCTGCGCGGAGCGCGGCGGGCGATACGCCGCCGAGGAGGAGCGACCCGAGCGCGTCCACGCCCAGGCGCACGGCGGCCGAGCCCGCGGGCAGGGCGTCGACCGGCTCCGCCGTCCCGACGCCATCCGCATCGACCGTGAGCACGAACGATCCGCCCGCGAAGCCGAGCGCATCCTCGATCTCGAGTCCGAGCACGCCGGGCGACGAATACCGTCGCGCGTCCAGCACGGCCTTCGTGTCCAGGATGCGCAGCCACTGGTGGTCCGAGGTCGTGACGGTCGCGGCCCGCTGGTCGCCGAGCATCCACCTGATGGGCTCGTCGATGGCGAGCTGCTCCGCCTTGACGGTCGCGACGAGATCGGCCTCGAGGAAGAAGCGCCACAGCGCGGCGTAGGCGTCGTCGCTGACGGCGCGGAGGAACTCGACGTTCAGCGTGTGGCTCGCGTAGTCGTGGTCGCCGCCCTCGAGCTTGAACAGCGCTGCCCCCTCGAGGTCACCGGCCTCCGAGGTGTAGGTGATGGCGCGGAGCTTCTTGCCATCGCCGTCCTCGTCGTGCACCGTTCCCGCGAGGCGGGGCCACATTCCGTCCCAGCCCTCGATCTCCCCGACCCGCGCCACCCTGACGCGGTCGAAGAGGCCGCCGATCTGCTCGGCCCACTGCTCCCGCCCCACGTAGTCGACGCGACCGCCCGGGGTCGGGCCGGCCCAGCGGACGCGGCGCGTGTCGATGCTGAAGCTCGCGGCGAAGGTCGCGGGCCCGAAGCCGAACCGGCCGTAGATCGTCGACTCCGACACCGTGAGGGCCGCGAGCGGGAGGCCGAGGGCAGCGGCCGTGCGCAGCTCCCCCTCGAGCAGGTTCCTGGCGATCCCGCGGCGGCGGCGAGCCTGGGAGACGGTCACCGAGCTGATCGCCCAGCTGGTCAGCTGACTGCCGCCCGGCAGCGTGAGGTCGGCGGGCCACGAGCTCACCGTGGCGATGGGCTCGTCGACGAAGGGCGCCGAGTCGTCCCAGACGCCCGTCGTGCGGCGGTAGCCCAGGGATGCGCGCATCCCCTCGAGCTGCTTCTCGCTCGGCTCGGCGGCGAGGAATCCACGGAGGTCTGCTCGCGCCCATGCGTTGAAGGTGGCCGCGTCATCGGTATCGAGCGTCTCGTAGCGCAGGCCGGACTCCGCGAGCTTCGCCGCGGAGGTCGGGTCGATGGGATGGCGCGCGAAGTCGTCGGCTGCAGTCATGCATCCAGGGTAGGGGCCAGGACAGCGGCGCGCTGGGCGCGACCTCGACGTGGCGCGCTAACTGTGCCACTATCTGCGTATGCATGCAGATAAGCAGGAATACGGCGCGGGTCCACTCGGGCACATCGAGCTCGACAACCCGACCGTCGAGCTCGCCGCCGAGGTCTTCGGCATGCTCGCCGACGCGACGCGCGTGCGTATCGTGCTCGTCCTCGACGATGGGGAGCACTCCGTGAACGACATCGCCGAGGCCGTCGGCAAGACGCCGGCGAGCGTCTCGCAGCACCTCGCCAAGCTGCGCCTCGCCCGCATCGTCGCGACCAGGCAGGAGGGCACGCGCGTCTTCTACCGGCTCATCAACGGGCACGCGAAGCGGCTCGTCGCCGACGCGCTGTTCCAGGCCGAGCACTCCGTCGCCGGAGTCGGAGGCGCGGACGCCATCCCACCCCACCACCGGCGGGACCCGCAGCCGGGTCGCGAACTGCACGGAGACCTCGATGCGTGAGGTCCTCGCCAACCGGGCGTTCCGGCGGCTCTTCTCCGCCCAGGTCATCGCGCTCGTCGGCACGGGACTGCTGACGGTCGCGCTCGGCCTCCTCGCGTTCGACCTCGCGGGTGGCGACGCGGGAATCGTGCTCGGCACCGCGCTGACGATCAAGATGATCGCCTACGTCGTGGTGTCGCCCGTCATGGCGGCGGTCACGAGCCGGTGGTCACGACGCCGCGTCCTCATCTCTGCCGACCTCATCCGCGCCCTCATCGCACTCGGCCTCCCCTTCGTCGGCGAGGTCTGGCAGGTCTACGTGCTCGTCTTCGTCCTGCAGGCGGCGTCCGCGACCTTCACGCCCACCTTCCAGGCCGTCATCCCCGACGTGCTCCCGGATGAGCGCCTCTACACGCGGGCGCTCTCGCTCTCGCGCCTCGCCTACGACCTCGAGGCACTCGTGAGCCCGCTGCTCGCGGCCCTGCTGCTCACCGTCGTCAGCTCCAACTCGCTGTTCGTCGGGACCGTCCTCGGCTTCGTCATCTCGGCGACGCTCGTCGGCACGACGACGTTCCCCACCCGCACGCTCGCCGCCCCGAGCCCCTTCATCTCGCGGCTGACCTCCGGGCTGCGGGTCTTCTGGCGCACGCGCGACCTCCGGGCCCTCCTGGCGCTGAACCTGGCGGTCGCCGCGGGCACGGCCATGGTGATCGTGAACTCGGTCGTCTTCGTGCAGGCGCAGCTCGGGCGGGCGCAGTCGGACCTCGCGATCCTGCTCGCCTCCTACGGTGCCGGCTCCCTGCTCGTGGCGCTCGCGCTGCCGCGGGTGCTCGATCGCGTCTCCGACCGCCGAGTCATGCTCGCCGGCGCTGCCCTCATCCCGATCGGCCTTCTCGCGATGGCGGGTGTGCTCTCGACGGATGCAGCGTGGGCCTGGCCAACCGCGCTCCCCGTGTGGGGGCTGCTCGGCGCCGCGACCTCGCTGATCCTGACACCCTCCTCGCGCCTCCTCCGGAGGGCGGCATCCGGCGAGCAGCGGCCCGCGGTCTTCGCGGCCCAGTTCTCGCTCTCACATGCCTGCTTCATGCTCTGCTACCCGATCGCGGGCCTCGCTGGCGCGCAGCTCGGTCTTGCGCCGACGGGCACGATCCTCGGCGCCGTGGCCCTCCTCGCCGTCATCGTGGCAGGCCTGACGTGGGCACCTCAGGGCGCTCGCGAGCGAGCCCCGGAGCGCGTTCAGCTCTGACGCTGCTGGCTCGCGAGCCGGACGATCTGCCTTGCGGCGACGTCAGCACCGGCGAGCAGCGGTGAGGGCTTGCGCGGCGTCGCCCCGATCGCGCTGCCCGGCTGCGTGCTGAGGGCCGGGATGCCGAGCACAACCACTCGATCGTCGACGGAGCCGTCGCGGCGCACGAGATTGAGGCCGGGTTCCCCCTCCTCCAGGCTCGCGCCCGTCGCCTCCATGCTGTCCGTCTCGACGGCCGCTCCGTCTCGCGCGCGGCGCGCGTGCACTCGAGCGCGTCCGGAGTCCAGGAGCGCACGCAGCAGCGGGTCGTCGGTCGCCGGCACCTTCCCCTTCGACATGCGGGGTTCGATGAGCGCGCGGGCACGCACCTCGATGCCCGTGATCGCGGAGCGGGCGACGAACTCGCCGGCCTCGACGTCGAGCGATACCGAGGTCTCGGGGCCGGTCAGCCGGAGCAAGCCGGCGTCGATGAGCGCGAGCACCTCTCGAGTCCGCCCAGACGGTGGGCCGGATGCGAGGAACAGCCCGTCCGCGTTGAACCAGCCTTCGAAGTCGGTGACGGCCGAGCGGCCCTCGAGCACGCCGCTCACGGCGAGTCGTGCCGCCTGGCCCCGCAGAGCCCCCATCGCGCGGTTGACCGCGGCGCGAGGATGCTCGTCTGGCGAGGACATCGATCCGAGCTCGCTCTCGACGAGCTGCTCGACCTGACGCCGCCAGCGCTCGGGGCTCACCTGTTTGCCCCTCGTCGGGCGTCGCAGCGAGTCGATCGTGAACGCGTGGGCGCCGTCGTCGGCACCCTGGTCGATGGACGCCGTGAGGACGTCGTCGATGGCGCCGACGCTCTCGGCATCGTCGAGGGCGGCGAGGGCCTCCGGGAGCGAGACGGTGAGGGCGTGAGGCGCCCAGCCCGAGAGCGCGGCGAGGTACGCAACAGCGAACTCGCGCGCGATGGACGGCCAGACGTCGCCTCGGAAGTCCAACGACTCCGGCTCGGCCGCGGCGAGCGCCCTGAACCAGTCCGGGTTAGCGGTGCGCGCCACGAACGGCGACGCCTCAGCCCAGCCGTCCGCCTTCGCGCGGTACGGCACGCCGCGGCGCGAACCGGCGTGGAGGATGGGCTCGTTCCCGGACGGCAGGTAGCGAAGTCGCCCTCGCGCATCGCCGGCGACGGGCTCGAACCCTCCGCCGCGCCCCGCCGTGAGCACGGCGACGACGTCGAAGAAGTTCGCGCCGAGGCCGCGGACGATGACGTCCTCGCCCGCTGGCACCTTGCCCCAGTCTTGCTCGGCCGGCATTCCAGGGGCGATGTAGACGAGGCCGAGCTCTCGAGCTGCCCGCTCGAAGCGCTGCGTCTCCTCGCTCGGCAGCGCCTGCACCATGCCCTGGGCGAGCACGACGATCGGCGCCCGCAGCTCGGTGCCGTCGGCGAGCACGACGGTGCGTTCGTCGGGGCCGTCGTCGCGCACATCCACTGCGGTTCCCTGGATGCGGGCGAGCTCCACGTGCCCGCTCGCCTCGGCCGCTGCGAGCTGCTCGCGGAAGTAGACCCCCTGCAGCCGCCGGGAGGGGAAGCTGCCGGGGCGCACCGCGCGCGCCTCCTCGAGGACCCACGGTGTGGAATGCTCGCCGCAGTCGACGATCGCGGCCGCCCAGTCGACGAGGTCGGGGCCCGGCACGATCGGCCCGGTCATCCTGGTCGAATCGTCGGCGTGGATGGTCGTCGAGCCGGAGGTCGTGTTGTTGAGGAACTCGGCCGGCTGGTCGATGCGCCAGGTCGCTCCGGCCCCCACGTCGATCGCGTCGACGATCGCCATGCGGATGCGCGCGTCGGGGCGGCGCGCCACCACTCTGAGGACCGTGGCGACGGCGCGCGGACCGCCCCCGACGATGACGGCGTCGAACATCAGATGCGGTACTCCAGGTCGTCCTCGACGACCGGCCGAACCTCGACGAAGCCCTCACGCTCCTCGACGGTCACGCGCAACCCGTAGACCTGCTTGAGGGTGTCCTCCTGCAGCGCCTCAGCCGGCGTTCCGCTCTTGATGATCGTGCCCTGGTCGAGCATGACGATCTGGTCGCAGAAGCGGCCGGCGTGGTTGAGGTCGTGGATAGCGATGAGGGCCGTGATGCCCTTCGTGCGGGTGATGCGGCGCACGATCTGCAGCGTCTCGATCTGGTAGCGCAGGTCGAGCGCGCTCGTCGGCTCGTCGAGCAGGAGCACCTTCGGGTCCTGCGCGAGGGCCCTGGCCACGAGCACACGCTGCGCCTGGCCCCCGGAGAGCTCGGACATGTTCCTGTCCACGAGAGAGTCGAGGTTCAGGAGCGTGATCGCGTCCTGGACGTGCCGCCAGTCCTCGGCGCCTGGCGCCATCCCGTAGTGGGGCGTGCGACCGAGCAGCACCGCCTCCCGCACCGTGAGGTCGAAGGGGGCCTCACCGGACTGCGGCACGTAGGCAACCGTTCGCGCGTGCTCGCGCCTGCCGAGGCCGAGCACGTCGGTGCCGTCGAACGTGACGGTCCCAACGCTCGGCTTGTGCACGCGGGCGATGATCTTCGTGAGCGTCGACTTGCCGGATCCGTTCGGTCCGAGCAGCGCGCAGAAGGTGCCGTCCTGCACTTCGAGGCTCACGCCCTTCAGCACCTTGTGCTTGCCGTAGGCGAACTCGATGCCGTCGATCGTCAGGCTCATTTGAGGGCCGTCTTCCTCGTGAGGATGAGCTGGATGAAGATGGGCGCGCCGATGAAGGCGACCACGATGCCGACGGGGATGACGGCGGGTGCCAGGATCGTGCGCCCGACGGTGTCGGCCACGAGCAGCAGCAGCCCTCCCGTGAGCACCGAGAACGGGATGAGGTAGCGGTGGTCTGCGCCGATGATGAGGCGCGCGATGTGCGGGCCGACGAGTCCCACGAAGCCGATCACTCCGCAGAAGCTGACGATGACGGCGGCGAGCACGACGGCGACGACGATGAGTCCGACGCGGAGCGCCTGCACGTTGACGCCGAGGCTCTTGGCGGCATCGTCGCCCGCGAAGGCGACGGCGTTGAGGTCCTTGGCGAACCACAGCACGAACGGGATCGTCGCGAGGACGAGGATGCCGACCGTCTGCACGTCACCCCACGTCGCGTCGTTCACGGAGCCGAAGGTCCAGCGCACGATGGCCTGCAGCGTGTTCTCGTTGGCCGTGAACTGGAGCGCGGCGGTGAGCGCCTCGAAGAGCTGCGTGATGGCGATGCCGAGGAGCAGGAGCGTGGCGATGGCCATGCCCTTGGCGGAGGCGAGCCCGAGCACGAGCGCCGAGACGGCGAGCGAGACGACCAGCGCACTCGCGATGATCGCCCACGAGGGCAGCGTCGTGCCGCCCGCGATGGTGATCGCGAGGGCGGCGCCGAACGCGGCCGCCGGCGAGACGCCGAGCGTGAAGGGGCTCACGAGCGGGTTCCTGAGCAGCCCCTGCATGAGGACACCCGACAGCGAGAGGCCTGCGCCGGCGGCGAAGGCCAGCAGCACGCGTGGGAGGCGCAGCTCGGTGACGATGGAGAACTTCTGCGCGAAGTCGTTCTCGAGCGTCCCGCCGAAGATCGACAGGGTGACGGCCTTCCACACATCGCCGAAGGTCACCCCGGCTGTGCCGATGGTGACGGCGGCGACGACGGCGAGGGTGCTCACGACCACGCCGCCGATGATGGCGAGCCGCTTGACGTTCGCGCGCTTGCGCTCGCTCGAGGCGACCGCGTTCTGCTCGCCCGGGGTATCGGTGCCGGTCTTCGGCGTCGTGATGGCCACTACGCGGCCGCCTGGTACTGCTGGATGTACTCGCTGGCGCCGGGGAAGTCGGTCTGCTGGAAGTCGACGACCCAGCGCTCGAGGAACTCGTCAGGGTTCACATCGGCGAACTCCTCGGGGTGCAGCCACTTGGCGAGGTAGAGGGCGCCGATGGACTTCGCGACGGCGCTGGTCGCCCAGCCGTTGGCGAGGTACACCTCGCCGTCCTGGATGGCCGTGATGTTCGACCAGCCCGGTCGGGACGTGATCTCGGCGCCGAGCGTGTCGAAGCGCTCCTGGCCGGTCGGCGTCGCGCTCGGCTCGAACTCGTGGACGATGACGGCCGGGTTGCGGGTGACGACCTCGGCGGGGTCGACCGTGATCTCCTCCTGCTCGTCGCCGCCGCCTGCGGCGTTCTCGAAGACGTTCGTGCCGCCTGCCGCCTCGATGATGGCGTGGAAGCCGGATCCGGGCAGCACCGTCAGGTACGGGTCGACCGTCTCCCAGTAGACGGGCACGGGCTCGACGCCCTCGGTGCGCTCGGCGACGACGTCGAGGATCTCGTTCGAGAAGTCGGTGACTGCGCTTGCTCCCTCTTCTTTCTGGAAGACCTGGCCGAGGAGGGTGACGGTCTCGTCGAACACCGCGTAGTCCCAGGCGGTCGCGACGACGACGGGGATGCCGAACGACTCGAGCTGCTCGGCGGCCTCCTGCCAGACGGCGTTGCGGGGCATGATGACGACGTCGGGGTCGAGCTCCGCGACCGCCTCGTAGTTGATCTGGTCGAGGCCCTCGGCGATGACGTCGCTCTCGTCGACCGGCAGGTACGGGAGGCGGTTGATGGATGCGCGGTCGACGCCCACGACCGTGTCGCCGGCGCCGATCGCCCGCACGAACTCGTTGCCGTAGCTGTTGAGCACCACGGCCCGTTCGACGGGTCCGTTGATCGTGACCTCGCGGTCCTGATCGTCGACGACGGTGATGGTCTCGGCGTCGGCTCCGCCCTCGGGGGTCACGGTGCCGCAGCCGGCGAGGAGCAGGGTGCTGGCGACGAGGGCCGCGATGGCGGCGGGCAGTCGGCGTGAGATGGGCATATCGGTACCTCTCGGTGGCAGGTCGTGCAGAACGTTCAGGGGCGGCGCCGTGGCGCGGATGCTCAGCTGCTGGCGGCTGCGGCGGGCCAGTTCGGCTCGCCGAGGCTCAGCATGAGCCGGTTCGCCCAGGCGAAGAATGCCGTCGACCCAACGAGGTCGAACAGCTCGGCGTCGTCGAGGCCGAGCGCGCGCAGCTCGTCGATCTGCGCGGGTGTGGCACTCGGGCGCAGCGTCGACAGGCTCGCGGCGAAGCGGATGATGGCGCTCCAGCGTTCGTCCTGACCGTCGCTGAGCGCGTCGAGCGAGGTCGGCTGCCAGTCGGCGTCGCGAGCGAGGCCCGCGTCCAGCACCCGCTGCACGTCGTCGTGGCGCTTCGACTGGAAGGTCGCCTTCCTGGAGTGCACCGAGGCGCAGTAGATGCAGTCGTTGACCTTGCTGGCGACGGCCGCGGCGAGCTCCCGCTCGGCGCGAGGCAGCCCGCCCTTGCCGAGGAACACGGCGTTGTCGATGGCGCTGCGGGCCTTCAGCACCGCAGGTACCCTGGACAGGAGCCGGAAGTAGACGCTGTTGGTGGTCGCCTTCGCGGCGAACGAGTCGACCTGCTCGGCCGTCAGCTCCGCCTCGTCGGGGGCGGCCACCCACGGCGACCACTCGAGCTGCTCCTGGGTGTACTCGGTCGGCTTCGCAAGTCCGGCGATGGTGCGACCCGAGAGGTCCTTGGACCGACCGGCGGCGACCGTGGCGCGGGCGGGCGCATCCACCCGCTCCGGCGCGGTTCCGGCGAGCAGCGCGTCGCCGTCCAGCATGCGTGCCAGGTAGCTCTCGAAGGCCACGAGCTGGCTCAGCAGCACGATCTCGTCCGGGGTGACCCCGGCGACCGGCAGCACGTGCTGGTCTTCGTGGGTGGCCAGCGCAGGCGACACCGTGATGAGGTCCACGTGCTCCACGAGCGCGCCCAGCTTCGCATCTGCGGGCAGCTCGTCGCCGAGCAGGCGAGCATCGGCGCCCTGCGCCAGATGCCAGTCGGCGAGCTGCGCGTTGCCCTGCCAGCGCGCGACCGTCCTGGCGAAGCCGTGGAGCAGGCCGGGCTCGATCACCTGCGGGCTCTCGTAGAGGGCCGTGTAGGCGGCGAGCGTCTGCTCGACCACCTCGGGTTTCGCGGCCCTCAGCGAGGCGATCGACTCGGGAACAGTCGGGGAGATGCGCACGTGGGAGTCCTCAGCAGTCGAGATCGGGGAAATCAGATACCAACCTGCCATCCCGTGCGACGCCCCGCGGAATCGCGTTACCCCGCGTGAACTCCCCCGCCGAGGCGCATCCTCACCGATCGGCCCCGACCTCGGTCGCCCGCCCGACCTCAGGCGAGGCCGAGGTCCGGCCGAGAGAGGTCCGGCTGCCGCGGCCCGGCCAGGGAGGCGGTGCGCGGGATGAGTTCGATGTCGGGGACCGGGTCGAGCGTCAGCCGCGCGTGCGTCTCGACGTCGAACCGCTGCTTCCCGTAGCGGAGCTTCTGGCGCTCGATGCCCTCGGGCCTGAACCCGGCACGACTCGCGACGCGGCAGGACGCCGCGTTCCCGGTCCGGTGGCCGAGCTCGAGGCGGAAGAGGCCGAGCTCCGTGAACGCCAGGTCCGCGATCGTCGCGAGGCCACGCGTCGCGAGGCCCCTGCCGCGAGCGCCCTTCGCCAGCCAGTAGTAGGCCCACCCGGTCTGGTGCACGTGCTCGATGTTGCTCAGCCCGACGTTTCCGACCGCGATGCCGTCGACGATGATCGCCAGGTCGTGCTTCGCGGTGCCGGAGACCAGATGCTGCGCCATGTAGGAGACGAAGTCGAGCTCTGTCGAGGGCACACCTCCCGGGAACTGCGCGGCGAGGTCGGGCGACGTTCGCATGGCATTCGCAAGTGCAGGGGCATCGTCGGCCACCCATGGTCGGAGGTGTGCATCCACCCCTGCAGTGTCGCACTCGCAGATGTGCTGGACCTTGTCCTGTGACACGACACGACACACGCGTGCGCCGCTACTTCACGCGGCGGCGCCAGGCTCCGGTCGAGTACAGCGACCACGCGACGAGCACGGGCTGGAAGAAGAGGCGCAGGAAGCGCTTCTTGTCGGTGTCGAGCCCGAACGCGTCGCGGCGACGCGCGAACTGCGCGAGGTTGCCCGGGAAGACGGCCGTGAAGAATCCGGCTGCGATCCAGCCCACCGTCGGACGGGCCGAGCGGCGCGCGAACAGGAGCGACAGGCCGAGCGCGATCTCGGCGACGCCGGAGGCGAGCACGACCTGATCGGTCGAGAGCGGCGTGTGCTTGGTCACCGACTTCGGCACCTGCGCCGTGAACTCCTCGCGGGCGACCGTGAGGTGCGTGACTCCCGCGAAGACGAGGAAGCCGCCGAGCAGGATGCGCGAGAAGGTGCGCGGGCGCGACGAGGGTGCGTCGTCGACGAGACGGATGTCGGAGGTGGTGGCCGCCATATCCGGTCAGGCCTTCTTCGCGTGCTTGCCGAAGCGGAATGCCATGACGAGCTGCGTGATGCCGCCGATGACGAGGATGATCGCCACGATCCACAGGGCGACGACGACGACGCCGGCAGGCCAGAGGAGGATGAGGAGGCCGGCGACGATGCTGAGCACACCGGAGAGGATCGCGAAGCCGCGGGACTGGCCGGGAGATCCATCCGCGAGCGCCGCGATGCCCTCGATGATCCAGGTGATCGCGATGAGGATACCGAGCGCGTCGATGAGGGCCACGGGCTGGACGAGGGCGATGACGCCACCCGCGATGAGCAGCAGCCCGACGACGCCGTTGAAGACCCGCCAGCCGGTGGGGATGCCCTTGGAGACGATGGCGCGGATGAGGCGCAGGGCGCCCGAGAAGATGAAGAACAGCCCGAAGATCCAGGCGATGGCGGTGAGGGCCTTGATCGGGAAGGCGAGCGCGACGATGCCGAGGATGATCGCCACGGCTCCGCCGATGCCGAAGACCCAGCGCAGCGTGCTCACCTGCCTCTGGCTGAGGAGACTCGGGTCGAGATTGAAACGCACGATGGGGGTGGACTGGCTCACTGCGGGCTCCTTCGACGGGGGATGCGCCGTGCACGGCGCCGACGCTCCTCGCCCGTTGAGCGAGGGGTAGTCGTCATCCTAGTGACGAAGCGCTTTGCGCAGTCATCCGCGATTCCCCGGGGACCACGTGTCCGTCGCGGAGCGCGACGACGGCGTCCGCCGCTGCGATCTCTCCGGCGTCGTGGCTGGCGACGACGACGGTCC
This sequence comes from Pseudoclavibacter sp. RFBG4, assembly GCF_002931515.1. Classification (NCBI taxonomy): domain Bacteria; kingdom Bacillati; phylum Actinomycetota; class Actinomycetes; order Micrococcales; family Microbacteriaceae; genus Pseudoclavibacter; species Pseudoclavibacter sp. RFBG4. Next base: position 78,392 of record NZ_PSYC01000039.1, read on the forward strand.
TGCCCTGTTCGGCGAGCGCGGCGAGGCACGCCGCGATGCGTGCACTGGATTCCGCGTCGACCCCCGCGGTCGGCTCGTCGAAGAGCAGCACCTCCGTGTCCTGCGCGATGCCCTGCGCCACGAGGGCTCGCTGCCGCTGGCCGCCGGAGAGCTGGCTGAGGAGACGTCCGCGAAGCTCGCCGAGGCCGAGCTGCTCGATGGCGGCGTCGACGAGCTCGGCGTCGCGGGTGCGGGCCTGCGCGCCTCGCCCCCAGCGCCAGCTCGAGGCGCTCGGCCGGTTTCCCGTTCTGCCCCAGCGGCCCATCGCGACGGCGGCTCCGACCGTCAGGGGGAAGGCCTCGGGCAGCCGGGCGTGCTGGGGCACGTAGGCGACGCTGCCGGGCCTGGCGTCGAAGTCGTGCCAGTCGAGGGTCCCCGAGGTGAGCGGGGTGGTCCCGGCGAGCACGCCGAGGAGCGTGCTCTTGCCTGAGCCGTTGTGCCCGACGATGACGGTGATCGCGGAGCGTCGCACCTCGAGCGAGACGTCGGACAGCGCGGCGTGTGCGTCGTATCGGACGGTGGCGTTCGCGAGCGTGATGAGGGCAGCCATGCGCGCCACCCTATCGGTAATGAGAAGCGTTTTCATTATGCTACGGTCCTTCCTCGTGCCCTTCCTCACCGATCCCCTCGAGGCGAGCTTCTTCGCCAGAGCCCTCCTCGGCGGCTCCCTCGCCGCCGTGCTGTGCGCCTGCGTCGGCACCTGGGTGGTCCTGCGTGGCATGGCCTTCCTCGGCGAGGCGCTCGCCCACGGCATCCTCCCCGGCGTCGCCATCTCAGTCCTCCTCGGCCTCCCGCCGGTCGCCGGCGCCTCCGTCTCGGCGGCCGTCATGGCCGTCGGCGTGCGCACCCTCACGAAGCGGACACGGCTCTCCAACGACACGGCCATCGGCATCCTCTTCGTCGGGATGCTCGCGCTCGGCATCGCGATCGTGTCCAGGTCGGGGAGCTTCGCCGTCGACGTCACGGCGATGCTGTTCGGCGATGTGCTCGCGATCGGGCCAGGCGAGCTCTGGCTCATCGGTGCGGCGCTCGCGCTCGCCGCCACCGGACTCACCCTCTGCCACCGGCCCTTCACCGCGCTCGCCTTCGACGAGCGCAAGGCGTTCACGCTCGGGCTGCGGCCGGAGCGCGCGAGCCTCGCCCTCATCGCCCTCGTGGCGGTCGCGGTCATCGCCTCCTACCAGACCATCGGAACGCTCCTCGTGACCGCGCTCCTCCTCGCTCCCCCGGCCGCCGCATCCCTCAGCAGGAAGAGCGTCGTCGGCATCATGGCGCTCGGCAGCGCGATCGGCATCGCCTCCGTCGTCGTCGGCCTCTACGCGTCCTGGCATCTCGCCATCGCGGCTGGTCCTGCCATCGCGCTGACCGCCGTCATCTCCGTCGGCGTCGCCTCGGTGCTGCGTGCACCGCGCCCCAGCCGCCCCATGCCTCGAACCACCGCTCCAGCAGAAAGCGACCAGTCTTGCCCCGCACACGCCTGATCTCCCCGCTCCCTCGAGTCTCCGCCCGAGGACTCGCACCCCGCGCATGCCTCGCCCTCGTCGGCATGCTCACCCTCGCCGGATGCACGTCACCGTCACCGGACTCCGAGGCCGCACAGGCCGCGAGCGCGCCGACCACCGAAGAGCAGGCGCACGGCTTCGTGGCAGGGGCCGAGGAACTCGCCGAAGCCCAGACGAGCATCGGCAGCATCGGCGCGGACGGCTCCGTGAGCGTCCTCAACCTGCTCACCGGCGAGAGCACCGCACTCGATGCCGTGGCACCCGCATCGTGGGCCGTCAGCGACGGCCGGTTCATCTTCTCGGGCGCCGACGCCGCCGATGGGAAGACGCAGATCATCGACACCGGGGTGTGGACGGTGCCCCACGGGGACCACGTCCACTACTACCGTGCGACTCCTGGCCTCGTCGGCGAGCTCACCGAGACGGGAGCTGCGCGGGTCTCCTCGAACGAGGACCTCGCCGCCCTGAGCTTCGAGACCTCCGGCACGACGGTCGTGCTCGACCGGCACGCCCTCGGCCAGGGCGAGACCGTCGAGCTCACCCGCATCGAGTCGGCGGCCCACTCCGCCGCGGCCGCTCCGGTGGGCGACGCCGTGGTCGCGAGCAGCGTCGCCTCCGCGGGCGCCTCCCCCGTCCTCACCGCCTACTCGGCTGACGGCACGAAGCTCGGCGAGGGAGTCGACTGCCCCGGGCTGAGCGACGTGCAGCAGACGAGCCTCGGCGCGACGTTCGCCTGCGCGGATGGGCTCGTGTTCGCCGCGGCCGCCGAAGGTGAGGACACGGCCGCCGCGCCGTCGATCACGAAGGTCGCCTACCCGGACGCCGCGTCCGCAGACGCGGCTGGAACCGCCGCACCCGGCCAGGCGACCTCGCTCGACAGCCGACCCCACCGCCCGGCCGTGGCCGGTCCCGCTGGAGACTCCGGCATCTGGCTCGCCTCCTCCCGCTCGCAGGAGGTCATCTTCCTGCCGACGACACGCCCCATCCTGACGGCCGTGGCCGTCGGCGACGACAGCGACCGTGTCGTCGCCGTGGACGACGAGGGAACCCTGCTGGTCATCGACGGCGAGAGCGGCGAGGTGACCGGGTCGCAGGCTGGGCTGATCGGCGCTCCGGAGACCGCCTCGAGCATCCACCTCTCCGTCGACACGAGCCGCGCCTACCTGAGCACGCCGGCCTCCGCCGAGCTGCACGAGATCGACTACAAGGACGGCGCGCGCGTCGCCCGCACCCTCGAGCTGCCGGCCGCCCCGGCCTTCGCCTTCGAGACGGGAAACTGAGCATGCGCGCATCGAACGCCTCACGGTTCACACGCAACGGACTCGGCATCGTCGCCTCGCTCGCGATCGCGGCTGGCCTCGTATCCTGCAGCGCGACCGCAGCAGATGACCGTCCCGAGATCGTCGTCACCACCAACATCCTCGGCGACGTGGTCACCGAGCTCGTCGGCGACCAGGCGAGCGTCGTCACCCTCATGAAGCCCGGCGCCGACCCGCACTCCTTCAGCCTCACGGCCCAGGAGGCGGCCTCGATCGAGAACGCGGACTTCGTCGTCTCCAACGGACTCGGGCTGGAAGAGGGCGTCGCGCAGCATCTCGAGCAGGTCGATGCGGCCGGCATCCCGCACTTCGTGGCAAGCGACGCCTTCGAGCCGCTCTCCTACACGGAAGGCGACGCGGAAGGCATGGACGACCCGCACTTCTGGACCGACCCCGCCCGGATGTCCGCAGTCGTCGACGCGCTCGGCACCCGACTCGCGGCCGACCTCGACGGGCTCGACGCGGCGGCACTCGACGCCTCTGTCGCCGCCTACGAGAGCGAGCTCGACGAGCTCGACGAGTGGATGCAGGGCGAGTTCGACACCATCCCGAGCGAGTCGAAGAGCCTCGTCACCAACCACCACGTGTTCGGCTACCTCGCCGAGCGCTTCGGCTTCACGGTCGTCGGCACCGTGATCCCTGGCGGGACCACGCTCGCGGCGCCCAGCGCCGCCGACTTCGCCGAGCTCAGCGCCGACATCACCGCCGCCCGCGTGCCCACGATCTTCGCCGACTCCTCCAGCCCCGACGACCTCGCCCGCGCCCTCGCGGACGAGGCCGGCATCGACGTCCGCGTTGAGCAGCTCTTCACCGAGTCGCTCACCCCCGCCGGTGGGGGCGCAGAGACCTACCTCGAGATGATGCGCGCCAACACGGAGCGCATCACCACCGGCCTCACCTCCTAGCCCGCTCGACCGCGAGCCCCAATACCCCAAGTAGCAAGCCCGAACACAGAAAGAGTCTCCATGACCCTCGCCTCCCCCACCAGGACCCGCGGCGCCATCGCCGCGACGGCCCTCGGCATCCTCGCCCTCACCGGCTGCACCCAGACCGCTCCCGCCGCGACGGGGGAAGCCGCGGCGACCCCCGGCGCAGCATCCACCTCCGAACGCGTGACGCTCACGTACGACGGCGGACTCGTCGTCCTCGACGCGACGACCCTCGAGGTCGTCGGCGACGTCCCCATCGACGGGTTCACCCGCGTCAACCCCGTCGGCGATGGCCGCAACGTGCTGGTCACGACCGATGCCGGCTTCCAGGTGCTCGACACTCAGGAGCCGGCGCTCACGGGCGTCACGTTCGAAGGCTCGAAGGCGGGCCACGCGGTCGCGCACGCCGGCAAGACGGTGCTGTTCTTCGACGGCAGCGGCGACTCCGTGATCTTCGACACGGATGCGCTCCTCGACGACAGCACGAAGCTGCCGGAGACCGAGACGGTTGCCAGCGACGCCGCCCACCACGGCGTCTCCATCGAGCTCTCTGACGGCACCTTCGTCACGACGCTGAGCGACCGCACCGGAATCGTCGCGACCGACGCCGATGGCACCGAGCTCGCCCGCTCCACCGACTGCCCCGGCGTGCACGGCGAAGGCACGGTGAAGGACGAGGTCGTGGTCGTGGGCTGCGAGAACGGCGCGCTCGCCTACTCGGACGGCACGATCACGAAGCTGTCGTCACCGGACGAGTTCGGACGCATCGGCAACATGCTCACGACCGAGGACTCGGCCATCGCCCTTGGCGACTACAAGACCGACCCGGACGCCGAGGGCTACCTCCTGCAGGCCTTCGCGCTCGTCGACACGGCGAGCGGCAAGATCTCGGTCACCGAGCTGCCCGACGGCGTCGGCTACACGTTCCGCGACCTCGCACGCGGCTCCGACAACGAGGCGATCATCCTCGGCTCCGACGGCTCGCTGCACCTCTTCTCAGAGGAGGACGGCTCGCCCATCACCTCGATCCCCGTGATCGACGCGTGGGAGGGGCCGGCCGAATGGCAGGACGCGCACCCCGCGCTCAAGGTGCAGGACGGCGTCGCCTACGTCACCGACCCGGCGACGAGCACGGTCCACGCCGTCAACCTGGAGACCGAGGAGATCACGAGCTCCGCGACGCTCCCCGGCGCGCCCAACGAGATCGCGCTGAGCTAGCCGGCAGAGCATGCCGGGAGGCCCCCGGCGATACAGCACGAGCCTGAACGGATCCAGTGGCGCATGGGGAGCACTCCCCATGCGCCACGCCAGCGAACGGCAATAGGATGCCGAACAGCGGGGCCACGGGCCCTGCGAATACAGCCATCGGACGTCCGAGAAACCACAGATGAGGGAGACTCAGCATGCGCAGCGAGCTATTCGCGGAAGCGAACCGGGAGAGCCAGAGCACCGAGCGTTGGGTGCTGCAATCGAAGAAGATGCTTCGCGTCGGCTTCGGACCTGAGGTTCTCGCAGCCAAGGGCGCGATGGTCGCCTACCAGGGCCAGTTCGACTTCAAGCACGAGGGCTCAGGCGGCCTCGGCAAGTTCATGAAGAAGATGGTCTCCGGCGAGGGCGGCTCGCTCATGCGCGTCGGGGGTCAGGGTGAGGTGTTCTTCGCCCGCCAGGCCGCTGACGTCTTCACGCTGGTCCTCGAAGGGGAGGGCATCACCATCAACACCGCCAACCTGCTCGCCTTCGACGCGAACCTGCAGTGGGACATCAAGATGCTCGCGAACGCTGGCATGATGACGGGCGGCCTCTTCAACCTCGAGGTCGGTGGCCACGGCACCGTGGCCGTCTCGAGCGACGGCCCGCCCATGGTCCTCGACTGCTCGGTGCAGCCGACCTTCGTCGACCCCCAGGCTGCGATCTGCTGGTCGCAGAACCTGCAGCCGACCATCAAGAACGACTTCAAGATGGGCTCGCTCATCGGCCGCGGTTCCGGCGAGTCGTTCCAGCTCGCGTTCCATGGGCCAGGCTTCGTCGTCGTGCAGCCGAGCGAGGGTGTCCCCATCGTCGCCACGGCCTGAGGGCGTCGCGCCGGTTCTGCCCTCAAGGGCGGGACCGAGTTCGCTGTGGATGTCGGCTCGAGTGCGCTCAGCTAGCGACCGGAGCACAACCCGAGGCGGGTGGCGGATCGAAGAGATCCGTCACCCGCCTTCGCCGTGCTCCGCCTGGGTCTCGCCCGCCGAGCTAGCGGCGCTTCTTGAAGAGCGTGCCGAACACGCCGCGCACCACCTCGCGGACGATCGTCTGGCCGGTCCGGGACCCGAGCATGTCGCTCACGACGTTGCCGCTGCCCGCATCCGCCCGTGACCTGGTGGTCGTGCGAGTCTGCGTGCGCGAGCGGGCCGCCTTCTCCGCGCGCTCCCGCTCCTTCGCGTCCTTCGCCGCCTGCTTCTCCGCCTCGATCGCCGCAGCCTCGGCCCGTTCACGCTCCGCGGCGGCGTTCATCTTGGCCGTCAGCACCTCGTGCGCCGACTGCGGGTCGAGCACCTGCGAATAGCGCGGGTACAGCGACGACGAGGCGACGAGGTGGCGGAGGCCGTCCTCAGGCGTCGGCGACATGGAGGCCTGCGGGGCGCGGAGGCGAGTCCACGCCACCGGCGACGGGGCGCCCTTCTCGTTCATGACGGTGACGATCGCCTCGCCCGTCGCGAGCTGCGTGAGCACTTCCTCGAGGTCGTACCCGCTCTTCGGGTAGGTGCGCACGGTCTGGCGCAGCGCGGTCGCGTCGTCGGGGGTATGCGCACGCAGCTGGTGCTGGATGCGCGAGCCGAGCTGCGCGAGCACGTCGTCGGGAACGTCCTTCGGCGTCTGCGTGACGAAGAAGATCCCGACGCCCTTGGAGCGGATGAGCCGCACCGTCTGCGTGATCTGCTCGATGAACGCCTTGGAGGCGCCCGAGAACAGCAGGTGCGCCTCGTCGAAGAAGAAGACCAGCTTCGGCTTGTCGAGGTCCCCGACCTCGGGCAGCTCGTTGAACAGGTCGGCGAGCAGCCACATGAGGAACGTCGAGAAGAGCGCGGGATTGCTGGCGACGCCGGGCAGCTCGAGGAGGCTGACGACGCCGCGCCCCTCGTTCGTGACCCGCAGGAACTCACGGGTGTCGATCTCGGTCTCCCCGAAGAAGATGTCGGCGCCCTGCTCCGAGAAGTTCACGAGCTCGCGCAGGATGACGCCTGCCGTCTGCTTGGAGAGCCCGCCGATCCCCTCGAGTTCGAGCTTGCCCTCGGTGCTCGTGAGGTACTGCAGCACGGTCCGCAGATCGGAGAGGTCGACAAGCGCAAGGCCCTGCTCGTCGGCGAAGTGGAAGACGAGGCCGAGGCTCGACTCCTGCGTCTTGTTGAGACCAAGCACCTTCGAGAGCATGAGCGGCCCGAAGCTCGAGACGGTCGCTCGGATGGGGACGCCGATGCCTCGCCCGCCGAGCGAGAACACTTCGGTGGGTGCGGCCGCAGGAACCCAGTCCTGCCCGATGCCCCTCGTGCGCTCGAGGAGCTTGTCGCTCGGCTCGCCCGGCGTCGCGATCCCGGAGAGGTCGCCCTTGATATCGGCCGCGAACACGGGGACGCCCGCGGCGGAGAGCTGCTCGGCGAGCACCTGCAGGGTCTTCGTCTTGCCAGTGCCCGTTGCGCCGGCGACGAGGCCGTGACGGTTGGTCATGGCGACCGGGATGCGCACGGGAACGCCTGCGACCGCCTCGCCGTTCACGATCGCTCCGATCTCGAGCGCGGCGCCCTCGAACGCGTAGCCGGCCCGAACCGCCTCGAGCTGCTGCGCGTCCAACGGACCGGCGGACTCCGCGGCCTCCGCGGGAGCTGGCGGCTCGGCCTGCACCGTGGGCGATGCCGGGTCGGGCGCTCCGGCCGGGCCCGCCTGCGCGGCAGTCCTGCTCTCTGTCTTCGCCTCGGCCTCGGCGGCCGCGAGCGCAGCGGTGGCCTCCTCGAGGGCTCTGCGTGCGGCTTCGATACGGGCGTCGGCATCAGTCATGGCACCAGGCTAGTCACTCCTAGACTTGGTGCCATGCCCCAGTTGGAAGCGTCCGTCGTCGTACCCCTCTCCGTCGAAGCCGCCTTCGCGCTCGCACACACCGTCGGCGAGGCTCGGAGCTGGGATCCGGGCGTCATCCGCAGCGAGTTCATCCGCGGCGCCACGGCGCCCGTCTCCGGAGCGCACTTCTTCACGAAGACTCCGGGAGGGCGGCGCATGATCCTCGAGCTTCGAGTGGTGCACGCCCCGCTCGTGAGTTCTGCCGAGATGGTGAAGGGGCCGGCCTGGCTGACCTCGTTCGGCGAGGGCTGGCGATTCGAGGCCGTCGAGAGCGGCACGAAGGCCACGTGGAAGTTCACGTACAAGCTCGCCTCGCCCGTCTTCGCGTCCACGCTCGGGGCCGCGACCAAGCCAGCGTTCGACCGCGAGCTGCACCAGCGTGCCGCCGCGTTCAAGGAGATGGCAGTGGCGCTCTCCGAAGCCGGCTAGACGCTGTCAGACACGTGCTAGGCGGCGGGGAGGTACGCCGCCCACTCGGGCAGCTCTCGTTCGACGCTTCGCGGCGACCAGCCGGTTGCCCGTGGGGGTCTCGGTGTGAGGCGAAGGCGCCACCCCATCTCCCCCGGCGTCTTGTCGCCCTTGACGTTGTTGCACCTGAGGCAGCAGGCGACGAGGTTCTCCCAGCTGTCGCGCCCGCCCCTCGACCGCGGCAGGATGTGGTCGATCGTGTTCGCGAAGCCATCGCAGTAGCCGCAGCGGTTCGCGTCCCTCCGCAGCACGCCCTTGCGACTCACCGGCTGCATGCGGGCCATGGGAACGCGCACGTACCTGGTCAGCAGGATGACGCGGGGCCGCTCCCAGACGCCACTTGAGGCCAGCACCGGGTGGTCCTCATCGACGTCGATGACACTGGCCTTGCCGTGCAGCACGAGCACGAGTGCCCTCCTGTCGGAGACCACCCCGAGCGGTTCGTAGCCTGCGTTCAGGACGAGGGTTCGCATGCTGGACCTGCTTTCGCATCCGTACGAAAAAAGGGCACCGCCCGGATCGGCGGCACCCTTGAATCGAGTAGGTAGATGGACGGACGAGACTCGTCGGCCTGTATTCGAACGGTCTGACAGGCTTCACCGCTCTGGTAGACGTCGAGGGCTGAGCACGCGCGCGCATCCTTGGCGTGGATGCCGTTGCGTGCCCTCATTGACGCTCCCGAGTGTCGTCGATCTGGCAACAGCGTAGACCACGGATGCAGAATGCGGGAGGGGCAGCTTTCCCTGTTCACCGGCCGGAAAGACCGAGGACAGGGAGCAGCTGCCCCTCCCGCATGTGGGAGACGCGTCGCTCAGAGGCGGACGAAGTAGTAGCTTCCGCCAGCGTCGAGGCCACCGAGCTCGACCATGCGGCCCTCGGTGGGAGCGTCGATCATCTGGCCGTTGCCGGCGTAGATGCCCACGTGGAAGTTCGGGAAGATGACGAGGTCGCCGGGCTGCGGGTCGGAGACGCGGGTGCCCGCCGCCGCCTGTGCGCTGACGCCGTGTGCCACGTCGATGCCGTGGAGGCCGAACACGTACTTGACGAGCCCCGAGCAGTCGAAGCCGTCTGGGGTTGCCCCGCCGAAAACGTACGGCGAGACGCCGATGAACTGCGATGCGGTCTCGACGACGCTCGCGCCGGCGACGCTCTGGCCGGCGGAGCTGCTTGCGCCGCTCGTGTCGGCAGCGGCGGCGTCTGCGGTGGCATCCGCGGTGGGCTCTGGCGTCGCGACTGCGGCGACCTGATCCGCACTCATGCTCACGACCGCGGTCTCCGTGCGATCGGTCACGGTCTCCGGTGCAGCGACGGCTGGGGTGGCATCGGCGACGGCGTCGGCGATGGCCGCTTCGACGCTCGCCTGCTCCGTCTGCGCGTCCGCGTTGGTGTCACCGGATGCGGCCACTGCGTTCGACAGGCTGGCTTCGCTGGCGGGAGCGGGCGCTGCCATGGTGCTCGGCACGACGGCTCCGACCGCGGTGACCGCGGCGAGTGATGCGGCTGCGGCGAGGGTTCCGGCGACGCGGCGGCGGACGACGAGCTGCCGGGGGCGTGGAGCGCGAACCGTCAGGGCCCGCTCCCCGGTGAAGGCTGCGGGCGCACTGGGCGCCTCAGCTTCGGTCGCCGCGGTCGCGACGCGGTCTGCGGGGACTACGGAGAGGAGCGAGGTCATCGCGTTTCGCTCGATACGGCCTGTCTCTTCGGGCTGCAGCGAGACCGGGGCCTGAGTGCCGGCGACGGAGGCGAGCGCAACTGCGCTCAGCGACTGCGTGGCGTCCGCGACTGGGCGCACACCGGTCTGGCGTTCGATGGCGCGGGCCTCGCGACGAGTCAGCGTGGTGCTCATGGATTTCCTTCGGGTGGAGCTGAGCACCCGTTGGTGCCCTGGACTTCCACGAGCGTAACCCTTTATAACGAAAATGTCACGCTCAGGTCACAGTCAGGTCGCAAATCATCACATTTTGATCACAACGACAGAACGCCGCGCGCAGCAGGAGCTGCGCGCGGCGTTCCAAGCCGGAGTGAGCCGGAGCTCGAGATGCCTAGTTGAAGGTGTAGTACACCGGGTTGCCCCACCAGATGGAGCGGTACTGGACGACCTTGCCGCCGTACCCGGGAGAGTCGATGACCATGCCGTCACCGGCGTAGATGCCGATGTGCGCGCCTGGCTGCACGACGAGGTCACCCGGCTGCGGGTTCGAGGTCTGGCGTGCGCCGGCGATCTGGTTGCTGACGGACCCCGAGAGCGAGATGCCCTGCGTCGCGTAGACCGCCTTGGTGAGGTCGGTGCATGCCGCGAAGTAGGAGCCGACGTAGCTGTGCGCCGCCGCGATGAGGCTCGAGGTGTCGACATTGCCGGACCCACCACTCGGTGCCGCGGACCCCGAGGACGAGGACGAGGACGTCTGACTGCTCGTGCTGCCACCGGAGGACGTGTTGCTCGAGGTCGACGAGCTCGACTCCGCAGGCGCCTCGGTCTCCTCTGGCGTCGGAGTAGGTGTCGGCGTCTCGGCGACCGCAGCGAGATCGTCGCTGGAGATCGAGACGACCGTGGAGTCCGTGCGGTCGACGGCAACCTCGGGCGCAGCGACGAGGGCAACTTCCTCTACGGCGACTTCCTCGGCAGCTGGTGCTGGGTCTGATGTGGGTGCCGTCGCGGCAGTGTCCGGCGACGTGGCTGCAACCAGGTTGGCCTGGGACTGCACCTCGCTCTGCCCGTCTGCGACGGCGGCTGGGACGACCATTCCGGCAGTCGCGGCCGCTGCGACGGTTGCAGCAGCGGCGAAGCTGGCGGCGGTGCGACGGCGGGTCCGTGCGACGAGGGCGGCCGGCTTCGCGGCACGGATGCTCACGGAGCGCCCGGTGAATGCCTCGGAGATGTCGGTGACGACAGCGGGCTCCGAGTGCTCGATGAGGCCCTGGGAGTCCGAGGTCGAGTCCGCGGCGAGCTGCGAGAACGGCAGGACCGAGACGAGGGCGCCTTGGCCGTTGCGCTCGATGCGAGCCGTGTCATGCGCCGAGGGCGCAGAGGCTGCTGCAGGAGTGGAGGCGGTGGAGGCGATCTCGGCGACGGAGGCCTCGATAACGGGGGCGGAGACCCCGGCCACGGTCGATGTGACGACGGGACGGACTCCGGTCTGCCGCTCGATCGCGCGGGCTTCGCGGCGGGTCAGCACGGTGGTGCTGTCCGTGCGCGGCGTGCTCGATGTGCTCAAGACTTCTCCTCGGTGCTTTCGAACACCGTTGGAACCGGCATCCTCGACGCGTTCGAGCCTACACAAAGGTCACGGAATTGTCACGGTCAGATCACAAATCAATGCGTGAGCGGTCACGCGGAAGTAACGACGAAACGCGCCCAGCCGAGGCTGAGCGCGTTTGTCGAGGTGGATCGTTCCTTAGCGGAGCGACACGTAGTAGGGGCTGCCCCACGAGATCGAGCGGTGCTGCACGGAACGTCCGCCGTATCCGGGGTCATCGATGACCATGCCGTTGCCGGCGTAGATGCCGATGTGCTCGCCGGGCCAGACGACGAGGTCGCCGGGCTGCGGGTTGGAGGTGGGCGTTCCCATCGCAGCCTGCGCGGAGACGCCACGCGGCAGCGAGATGCCGACTGCTGCGTAGGCGGCCTGGGTGAGCAGGTCGCACGATCCGAAGGTGCTGCCGACGTAGCTCATGGCCGCAGCGGAGACGCTCGACGAGTCGACGCCCTGTCCGCCGGTCGACGCGGTGCTGGTCTTGCCCGAGGTGCTGCCACCGGTCGACGTCGTGCCGCCCGTGGAAGCGCTCGAGTCGGCCGTTGCGGTGGGCTCAGGCGTTGCGACGACTTCGGCGACCTGGTCGCTCGAGAGGGTCACGACGCTGGTCTCGGTGCGGTCGACCGCAACTTCTGGAGCCGCGACGAGGTCGACGGAGGCCTGCTCGACGACTTCTTCTGCCGGAGCCTCAGCGGTTGCGTCAGCATCAGCGGTCGGAGCCTCGGTCTCGACCGTGGTGGCGGCGAGGAGGTTGGCCTGCGCCTGGCTGGCGTCGTTGCCGTCGGCGACGGCCGCCGGCACGACGACTCCTGCCGTAGCGATGGCCGCGACGGTTGCTGCGGCCGCGAAGCCACCAGCCGTGCGGCGACGCTGACGAGCGACGAGCGACGCCGGCTTCGCAGCGCGGATGCTCACGGAGCGACCCGTGAACGCCTCGGGGATGTCGATGACCTCTGCGAGCTGCTCGACGGCTTCGTCGCCGGCGACCTGCGGGAGCGCAGTGGTCGTGGGGAGCACCGACACGAGTGCGCCGAGCTCGTTGCGCTGGATGTGCGCGGTGTCGTGCACGAAGGATGCTGACGCAGAGGGCGTCGGCACGGATGCCGAGTTGATCTCTGCGACCGAAGCCTCGATCACCGGCGCGGACACACCCGTGACACCGACAGTCGCCATTGGGCGCTGGCCCGTGCGGCGCTCGATCTCACGAGCCTGGCGTCGCGTCAGCGGTGCCGTGGCGTTCGTCAAGTTTTCCAAGTCGTTCCTCCAGCGCCTGACTCCTGGGAGCCGATCCCGCTCTTGCCTGTTACCAGGGGGAGCTAGGTCGAGGAGCGGGATACGGCGCCTCGGCCTGCCAGCCATGCAGACTGCATAGCTCATGACTCGGACAACACTAGTGGAAAAGCTGTGAATTGTCACGCTTCGGTGTCAGAACCCTAACGCCGAGGTAACGAACCCCGAGTTTCCGGGGAAGTCAGGCGCTTGAAGGCCCGCAGAATGCGGAGGAGATCTTCAGCTGGCCGTGACCAGATCTCAGCCTAGCGCACCTTCGGGGCTCAGGATCGCATCCACGTACACGTGCTCGGCGGTTTCGAGCGAGACCTCGACGCCGATGCCGCCAGAAGCGGGCAGCAGGCCGATCCACGCACCACGGCGCTGCAGGGTGACCTCGGTACCAGGGAGCACGCCAGCCTCGCGAAGGAGCGTGAGCGTCTGGAGGTCGGACTGGACGGGCTCGCCGAGGCGACGCACCTTCGCGAGCACGGGCTCCGTGGAGGTGGCTCCGCGTGCAGACTCCTCGAGGAGCGCCGAGACGCTCACGACGCCGGCGAGGAACTCCTCGGCAGGCTCGGCGCCGAACTCGACGAGTCCCGGAATCGGGGTGCCGTACGGCGATTCGCTGGGGCGACCGAGCATCTCGAAGATCCGCTGCTCGGCCTCGTCGCTCATGACGTGCTCCCAGCGGCAGGCCTCTTCGTGCACCTGGGCGAGGTCGAGGCCGATGACGTTGGCGAGGAGGCCCTCGGCGATGCGGTGCTTGCGCAGCACGCGCGTCGCCTTGGCGCGCCCGTCGGTCGTCAGCACGAGCCGGCGGTCACCGGCGACCGAGACGAGTCCGTCGCGCTCCATGCGCGCGATCGTCTGCGACACCGTGGGACCCGAATGGCCGAGCCGCTCGGAGATGCGAGCCCGAAGCGGGGTGATGCCCTCTTCCTCGAGGTCGAGAATGGTGCGGAGATACATCTCCGTGGTGTCCACCAGATTGGTCACGCCCCGCCACCCTCCGTTGCATTGGTCCGCCAAGCCTAGCGGCGAGCGAGCCCGCTTGCGCGCATAGGCTTGCAGCATGCCTGACATTCGCATCCCGACAGAGTTCATTCCGCTCGACGGCCGATTCGGCTGCGGCCCGTCGGTTGTACGGCCCGCGCAGATCGACCATCTCGTCGCAGGGGCCACCAGCATCCTCGGCACCTCCCACCGCCAAGCACCCGTCAAGGACCTCGTGGGCCGCGTGCGCGCTGGCCTCTCCTCGCTCTACCGTCTCCCCGACGGCTACGAGGTGCTGCTCGGCAACGGCGGGTCCACGGCATTCTGGGATTCCGCGGCCTTCGGCCTCATCTCCGAGCGTGCGCAGAACCTGACCTTCGGTGAGTTCGGCGGGAAGTTCGCCAAGGCAGCAGCTGCCCCGTGGCTCACGGCCCCGGACGTGCGCTCCGCCGAGCCAGGCACGATCGCCTCGCCGGAGGCAGTCGCCGGCATCGATGTGTACGCGTGGCCGCACAACGAGACCTCGACGGGAGCCATGGCCCCCATCCGTCGCGTCCACGGCGACGAGGGCGCACTGACGGTCATCGATGCGACCAGCGCCGCGGGCGGCGTCGACATCGACATCAGCGAGACCGATGTGTACTACTTCGCTCCACAGAAGAACTTCGGCGCCGACGGTGGCCTCTGGCTCGCGATCGCGTCCCCGGCTGCGATCGAGCGGATCGAGCGCATCGCCGCCTCAGAGCGGTACATCCCCGACTTCCTGAAGCTCAGCCACGTCGTCGAGAACTCGCGCAAGAACCAGACGCTCAACACGCCGGCCATCTCGACGCTGCTCCTCCTCGAGGCGCAGCTCGACTGGATCAACGGCAACGGCGGAATCGCCTGGGCCGACAACCGCACCCGTACCTCCTCCGGAATCATCTACGACTGGGCGGAGGCCTCCGAGTACGCGACTCCGTTCGTCGCGAACCCGGCAGAGCGCTCGCAGGTGGTCACGACGATCGACTTCGACGAGCGGGTGGATGCGGCGGCCGTCGCGGCGGCGCTCCGCGCCAACGCCATCGTCGACACCGAGCCGTACCGGAAGCTCGGACGCAACCAGCTGCGGGTCGCGACGTTCACGTCGGTCGACCCGGATGACGTGCGTCGCCTCACGGGCGCAATCGACTACGTGGTCGAGCACCTGGGCTGATCCCGGCGGGCCCCACCCCGATCGAAGCGCAGACGAGAGGAGCGTCACCAGCAGCTGCTGGTGACGCTCCTCTCGTCGGTCTTGCGTGCTTTGCGTGTCTCGCTTCGCGATCCAGCGTGTCGTGTCTCCGCGCGAGCCGAGAGCTGACTTGTGGTCGCTTCCGGTGGGCTATGACGACCACAACTCGGCCCTCGGCCACCGGGCATCCGCCGGGCTAGCTCTTGGCGTCGCCTTCTGGCGCCGACACCTCGGAGTCGGGCTCGAAGTCGACCCCGTCGAAGACGTCGTCCATGTCGTCGGCGAATTCGCGAATGTCGGCGGCCTCACCGAACTCGGCGTCCTCCTGCGCTGGCAGCTCGTCCTCGCTGCGAGGGACCACGACAACCCGACGGCGCTTGCCGCGTGAGCTGCTCTTCTCGGGCTGCACCTCGTCTGCGAGCGCGGCGGGCGCCTTGGCGGCCCGCTTCGCCTTCGGCGCGCTCGGCTCGGGAGCGACGTCGTCGCTCTCGACCGCGCCTGCCTTGGGCTCCTGGCCCGAGGCGTCGTCGGCACCGGATTCGCCGGCACCGGATTCGCCGTCGACGGCCTTGCCCGCCTTCTTGCGCTTCCGACGCTCAGGCTTCTTCGGGGCTGCCTCGCCATCGGCGTCGCCGTGTGCGTCCGGGGTCGCCTCCTCCGCCACGGCGTCAGGCTTCGCCTGGTCGACGCGCTTGCGACGCGACCGCTTGGGCTTCTCGGCGGGCGGCGTATCCGCATCGGTCACCTCGACAGCAGCCTCGCCGGCAGCCGTGTCGCTCGGAGTGCCGTCGGTGTCGACGTCCGACTTCGACTTCTTGGCCGACTTCTCCTTCTTGCGCTTCTTCTTCTTGGGCTTCTCGGCTTCTGGAGATTCGCCGACGGCAGGCTCGGAGCCAGCACCTGCTGCGACGTCCTCACTCGCAGGCACCTGAGCCGACTCGTCGTCCACGGAGCCGTCTGCGGACGAATCGGCCTCGGTCGCACCGTCTGCGCCGATGCGACGGCGGGTCCGCGTGCGCC
The DNA here is from genome assembly GCF_002931515.1 of Pseudoclavibacter sp. RFBG4. Lineage (NCBI taxonomy): Bacteria > Bacillati > Actinomycetota > Actinomycetes > Micrococcales > Microbacteriaceae > Pseudoclavibacter > Pseudoclavibacter sp. RFBG4. The sequence goes on from NZ_PSYC01000039.1 coordinate 94,496, forward strand.
GGATGCGCTTGCTCGACCTGGGCGCAGCCTCAGCGCCCGCGGCCTCTGCGTTCTCGCCGTCGACGTCGACGACCTCGCCGGCCTCGAGCAGCTGCGCCGCTTCGTAGTCGGCGAGCCGATCGGACCACGGCACCCACGAAGGTGCCAGCAGGGCCCCGTCGCCGGGCAGCAGCTCGGCCTCGAGGACCGTCGGCTCCGCCTGGTCGACGAGGCGCACGAGGGAGACATTCCATCGCCAGTCCGGGTAGCCGGGCAGGCGCGTCGTGTACTGGAGCGTGTAGACGCCCTCGTCCTCCTCGGGGACGACGGCGACGAGCTCGCCGAGCTCGGAGGCCGGCGTCACGTCCAGCAGAGCCGACCAGGCGAGCCTTCGCGAAGACTCGAGCTCGACGGCATCAAGGGCGACCCCGAGCGGGGCTGCAAGCACGGCCTCGTTCGTCATCAGGCGTCCAGGTCGTCCGCGACGCGACGGAGCATCGCTGCGATCTTCGCGCCCTGCGGCTTCTCGGGGTAGCGACCGCGACGCATCGCGCCGCCAACGGAGTCGAGCAGCTTCACGAGGTCCTCGATGATGACTGCCATGTCATCAGGCGACTTGCGCTGGATGCGCGCGACGCTCGGCGGAGCCTCGAGGACGCGGACGGACAGCGCCTGCGCACCGCGTCGTCCGTCGGCGATGCCGAACTCGAGCTTCGTTCCCGGGCGCACCGACGAGGTTCCTGCTGGCAGCGCTGTCGCGTGCAGGAAGATCTCCTGACCGTCGTCGGCCGCAATGAAGCCGAATCCCTTGTCCTCGTCGTAGAACTTCACCTTGCCGGTGGGCATGGCCATCTCCTTGTTCGGCGCACGAAGCACCAGATCGAACTTTCACAGGCGGGGCGGCGAACTTCGCTTCCCCTGGTCGGCCGCGGCGTGCGGCTGATCCGAACCAGTCTACGGTGGCGCGCATGTCGATTAGTCTGGTTCGGTGACCTCTTCCAACGGCGCCCCCATCGCGAAGGGCGAACGCATCCTCGCTTTCATGTCCCTCGGCATCGCGGCGATCTCCTTCATCGCGCTGCTCGTGCTGCTCGCGACGCCACTCCTCGGCATCGAGGTCGACGCGAGCAACCCGATCTGGCCGACGCTGCTGTTCGTCACCTACATCGGCTTCCCCGTCGCGTTCCTCCTCATCCTGTCGCTCATCATCTGGCGCGTCGTCGCGAACCGACGCTCGCGGGGCAGGTCCGAGAGCTGATAGACGCCTCCCCGAGCGCGCTGCGGGTCCTCCAACTCCTCCGCAGCCTGGATCGCACCGACCTCGCCAGCCTCGCCGCCTGGCGCAGGCTGTCGATGCGCGGCTCGAGCGGTGCCATGGACATCGCCGAGGCGCTCGCAGAAGAGTCCGCCCTGAGCGAAGCCGTCGCGCGGCTCGGCTGGCGAGACGCCTCGCGCCTCGCCGCAGGTGCACCGCAGGCGCTGCAGACGGCTCGGCTGCGCGGCCTCGCTGTCGGAACACCGGAGGCACCCGAGCTCCTCTCGACCACTGCCACCGCCTTGTCCGAGCTCCTCGCGGCGTCACCCGACGCCGCCGAGTTCGATGCGTCGAACCTCGCACCGCTCCCCCAGGCCACCGAGCGCGCCCACAGCGCCGCACAGCTCGCAGCCGATGCGATCGCTTCCCTCGACCTCGCCCCACGTGCCTACCGCGACGGACGAGGCGGACTGCAGCTGGGCGCGACGACGGTCCGTCGCATCGCCGCAGAGCTGCACACCGAACAGGCCGTGCTGTCCCCCCTCTTCGAATGGATGCTGGACCTCGGCCTCTGCAGCCCGGTCTCCGACGCCATGCGCCCCACCTCGCTCGGGCGCGTGTTCCGCCTCAGCGCCCCGCTGTCACGGTGGCGCCAGCTCGCCGACTGCTGGCTCGCAGAGCTCCGCGTCACCGACAGGACGGGCCTGCTCGTCGACGCGAAGTCGCACGCGACGCCGCAGACAGAGCTCCTCGGTATCACCGTCGAGGGCCAGCTCAGCCAGCTCGGCGTCTTGCTCGCACAGGACGACCTCGACGGCGCGGCTGACCTCCTCGAGGCCTCCCTGCCCGACGAAGTTCCTGGCGTCTATCTCCAGCCGGATCTCTCGATCATCGCGCCTGGCCCGCTCGCTCCCGCCGACGAGCAGGAGCTGCAGTCCGTCGCATCCCTCGAGCGACGCGGCCTGGCCTCGAGCTACCGGCTCTCCGAGGCCTCGGTCACGCACGCGCTCGGCACCGGGCTCTCGATCGGTGAGATCAAGGCCACGCTCACTCGACTCTCGCTCACCGGCATCCCCCAGCCCGTCGAGTACCTGCTCCGCGAGGCCTCCAACCGGCACGGCCGAGTGCGAGTTCGCGAGCACCCCGTCCGCCCCGGCACCATCGTGACGAGTCAGGACCCGGCGCTCATGGATGCGCTGAGGGTCGACGCAGCCGTCGCACCGCTTGGGCTCCGCCAGTCCGGAGAGGGTGCGCTCGTCTCCTCGGCGTCGCGCGACACGGTCGTGCTCATGCTGCTCGACGCCCGCTACCCGGCAAGCGCCGAGAACGCCACGGGCCAGCTCGTGCCACTCCGCCCCCGGGAGACCGCCCCGGCGCGCGACCAGCGTCCGAGCGAGGCGGCACTGCGGTTCGCGGACGCCCTGCACGACGAGGCCACACGCCTGGACGCGGGAGACGATGCGCAGACGTGGGTACAGCGCCAGCTGGAGGTGGCACGACGCGCGAAGAGCGAAGTGACGGTGCGGGTCGACCTGGGAGGCGGCAAGGAGACCACGCTGCGCCTCGTGCCGATGAGCGTCTCGGCTGGCCGCCTCCGAGCGAGGGACCTCGCGGCCGACGTCGAACGAACCCTTCCGATCCGCGCGATCCTCGAGGTGCAGCTCTCCGAGGCGCCAGAAGACCAGTAGCGCTGCGAGAAGTCGCCGGCACCGCTGACGCGCAGGACCCGGCGGGTATGATTGACCGTTATGGCACTTGGACCGTTGATCGTACAGAGCGACAGAACTGTCCTGCTCGAAGTGGCGCATCCCGACGCCGAAGCCGCCCGCCACGCGTTGGCGGTCTTCGCCGAACTCGAGCGAGCGCCGGAGCACATCCACACGTACCGCATCACGCGGCTCGGTCTCTGGAACGCCCGCGCGGCCGGCCACGAGGCCGACGAGATGCTCGACGTCCTCGAGCGCTTCGCGAAGTTCCCCGTCCCAGCGTCCGTCTCCGGCGAGATCCGCGAGACCGTCGCCCGCTACGGCAAGCTCGTCATCTCCCGCGATGACGAGGGCGAGCTGGTCGTCTCGAGCGACGACCCGGCCGTGCTCCTCCAGATCTCCAGGGCCAAGCACGTCGCACCGCTCCTCGAGGGACCGACCGGCGAGTCCGGATTCCGGGTGCAGGCCTGGGCCAGAGGTGAGCTCAAGCAGCAGCTCGTGAAGCTCGGCTGGCCCGCGGAGGACCTTGCGGGGTACACACCTGGCACGCCGCACGCCATCGCGCTCGACGAGTCCGAATGGCAGCTGCGCGACTACCAGCGGTCGGCCGTCGACCACTTCTTCGAGGGCGGGTCCGGGGTCGTCGTGCTCCCCTGCGGCGCAGGCAAGACGCTCGTGGGCGCCGGTGCCATGGCGACCGCATCGACGAGCACGCTCATCCTCGTCACCAACACCGTCTCCGCACGGCAGTGGCGCGACGAGCTGCTCCGCCGCACCACGCTCACGGAAGACGAGATCGGCGAGTACTCGGGCGAGGTCAAGGAGATCAAGCCCGTCACGATCGCGACCTACCAGATCCTCACCGCGCGCCGGAAGGGCGTCTACACGCACCTCTCGCTGCTCGACGCCCTCGACTGGGGCCTCATCGTCTACGACGAGGTGCACCTGCTGCCGGCCCCCGTCTTCAAGCTGACGGCCGAGCTGCAGGCGCGACGGCGGCTGGGCCTCACGGCGACCCTCGTGCGAGAAGATGGCCGAGAGGGTGACGTCTTCAGCCTCATCGGCCCCAAGCGCTTCGACGCTCCGTGGAAGGACATCGAAGCCCAGGGGTACATCTCGCCCGCCAAGTGCTACGAGGTCCGGGTGGACCTGCCGTACGAGACGCGCATGGAGTACGCGGCCGCGAGCGACGACGAACGCTACCGCATCGCCGCGACGGCGCCGGCGAAGCACGAGCTCGTCAAGGCCCTCATCCGCAAGCACCGAGGCGAGAACATCCTCGTCATCGCCCAGTACCTCGATCAGATCGACAGCATCGCCGAGGAGCTCGGGGTGCCGAAGCTCACGGGCCAGACGCCCGTCGCGGAGCGCGAGGAGCTGTTCCAGGCGTTCAGAGAGGGGCGGGAGAAGGTGCTCGTCGTCTCGAAGGTCGCCAACTTCTCGGTCGATCTGCCGGATGCGTCCGTCGCCGTGCAGATCTCCGGCTCGTACGGCTCGCGGCAGGAAGAGGCGCAGCGCCTCGGCCGGCTGCTGCGCCCGAGCTCGAGCGGCGTGACCGCCTCGTTCTACACGCTCGTCTCGCGAGAGACCGTCGACCAGGACTTCGCACAGAACCGGCAGCGTTTCCTCGCGGAGCAGGGGTACTCGTACGAGATCCTCGACGCCGACGCCATCCTCGAACCTGCTTAGCTCTGCACCACGAGCCGGAGGTCGGAGGTCACACGCGGGCCAGGAGCTCCACGTGCGTCATGACGAACTCGGCATCCTCGTCGTCCGCCCACTCCGACCAGGCATCGGCGATGCGCTGAAGGTCGCCTGACGACGCGATCCCCCGCGCCCGCGCATCCTCGGCGAACCGCGACCTCGTGGCGCGTTCCGCCCACGTCGACCCCCACCAGGCGCGCTCCTCGGGCGTTGTGAAGATCCAAGCGCTGGCCGAGAGACGGGCATCCTCCAGTCCCGCCGAACGCGCCCAGCGCCGCAGGACCCGGCCCGCGTTCGGCTCCCCGTCGTTCGAGCGCGCGACCTTGTCGTACACGGCGAGCCAATGGTCGAGCTCCGGAAGCTGCGGCGACCAGACGCACGTGCCGTAGTCGACGTCTCGCACCGCGACCAGTCCGCCCGGCTTCGTCACGCGGCGCATCTCCCGCAGCGCCGCGACCGGGTCGGAGAGGTGCTGCAGCACCTGATGAGCGTGAACCACGTCGAACTCGCCGTCGGCGAAGTCGAGCGCATAGACGTCGCCGAGCAGGAACTCCGTCTGCGTGTCCCTCGCCTCTACTGCGGAAGCACGAGCCACCTCGAGGGGCTCGTCCACGACCTCGATGCCGACGACACGGCCGGCGGCGCCGACCAGCCGCGCGAGATCCAGGGTGATCGATCCCGGCCCGCAGCCGACATCGAGCACGTGCATGCCCTGTCGCAGCTCGGGGATGAGGTAGCCGGCTGAGTTCTCGGCCGTACGCCGCCCGTGCGAGCGGAGCACGCTCGCGTGGTGGCCATGGGTGTACCTCGGGGCAGCGGAGTCGTCCATGTCGGCACAGTAGCGCACCGCGCACGCCCGGACCCGCGTGAGGACGACCCAGAAGATTAGCGCATCCGCACCGCCGCGACACCGCGCGCCGTCAGACTTCACTCAGACGGCGTCAAGATACTTAGTCCATGACTGATGGCCCCAAGATTCTCGTTGTTGACGACGAGCCAAACATCCGCGAACTCCTGTCGACCAGCCTGCGCTTCGCAGGGTTCATGGTGCGTGCCGTCGGCAACGGCGCCGCCGCGATCTCCGCTGTCATCGAGGAGGAGCCCGACCTCATCGTCCTGGACGTCATGCTCCCCGACATGAACGGCTTCGGCGTCACGAAGCGCCTGCGCGCGTCTGGCTACACGAGCCCCATCCTGTTCCTCACCGCCAAGGACGACACCGACGACAAGATCGAGGGCCTCAACGCGGGTGGCGACGACTACGTCACCAAGCCGTTCAGCCTCGACGAGATCGTCGCCCGCATCAAGGCCATCCTCCGCCGGACCATGCAGGCCGAAGAAGAGGCGGTCATCCGCACGGGCGAGCTCACGATGGACCAGGACACCCACGAGGTGTTCATCGGCGACGAGCCGATCGAGCTCTCCCCCACCGAGTTCAAGCTGCTGCGATACCTCATGCTCAACCCCAACCGGGTGCTCTCCAAGGCGCAGATCCTCGACCACGTCTGGGAGTACGACTTCAACGGCGACGCCGGCATCGTCGAGTCCTACATCTCCTACCTGCGCCGCAAGCTCGACCAGTTCACCGAGGAGCCGCTCATCCAGACCAAGCGCGGCTTCGGCTACATGCTCAAGGTCTCCGGGGCCAAGGCCTAGCAGAGGTGACCAAGCCCGACCACGAGGGGAAGTAGGCGGTGCCGTTCAGGGCATGGCGCTGGGATCGGCTCTCACTCCGCAACAAGCTGACGATCGTCAACATCACACTGCTGACGTTCGGCATCGTCGTGGCCGGAATCGGCACGACACTGCTGCTGCGACCGACGCTCGTCTCGCAGACCGACTCGCAGCTGAGCGTGTACGCGAGCGACCCGACCCAGTTCCTCGCCGCTGACCCCTCTTCGAGGCTCATCACCTACGACGCCATCCGCATCGCGCCGTCCACGATCTACGTGGCCGTCCTCGATGCGGACGGCCAGGTCGTCGTCGACAACTGGGGACAGTGGCAGCGACCGCAGGCGATCGCGCCCGAGGTGCCCGCAGACGCAGCAGTCCGTGGCAGCCAGAGTCTCTTCGACATGGAAGACCCGCTCGGGGCGACCTGGCGGACGATCACCGTGCCAGAGGGAGAGTACGCCGCCGACCAGGTGCGGGGCACGCTGCTCATCGCGGCCCCGCTGACGAGCGTCAACGCGACGATGGTGAATTTCCTCGCCATCTTCTTCGGCTTCGGGCTGACGGTCGTGATCTTCGGCGCGGCACTCACGAGAGTGCTCGTCTCAGCGACGCTGCTCCCCCTGAGGCAGGTCGAGGCCACGGCCATGCAGTTCGCGTCTGGTGACTACTCCCAGCGCCTGCCCGCCGGCACGCCGAACACCGAGGTGGGGCGACTCTCTCGGTCGCTCAACACCATGCTCGTCCGCATCGATCACGCCTTCGACGAGCGGACCCGCACCATCGCGCAGATGCGCCGATTCGTCGGCGACGCGAGCCACGAGCTGCGCACGCCGCTCGTCACGGTCCGCGGATACGCCGAGCTCTACCGCATGGGTGCGCTCAACGACCCCGAGAAGGTCGGCCAGGCGATGGAGCGGATCGAGAAGGAGGCGCTCCGCATGGGGGGCCTCGTCGAGGACCTCCTGCAGCTCGCTCGACTCGACGAGACGCGCGAGCTGGTCAAGGACGTCATCGACCTCGAGCCGATTGCCGAGGACGCAGCGATGGATGCGCACGCGACCGCCAAGGACCGCGTCGTGCGAGCCCTGCCTGTGAACATCATCCAGGAGACCCGCGGCGACGCGGAGCCTCTCGGATCCGAGACGACCGGTGAGCTGCCTGCTGCCGTCGAGGCGGACATCGTCCCGGCCGACGAGTCCGCCAGCGCTCCGGAAGGTGCGGCCGCGAAGCGCGCGCTGTGGCGACGGCGTTCGCTGCCGCGCCCGGCTCTGCGAGGCTTCCCCATCAGGCGCAAGGGGGCCGAGCCGAGTGGGATCGAGGCCGCCGACTCCGACGAGGACCTCGGGGATGTGCCCGCCATGGTGCACGCGAACGAGGACAAGGTCAGGCAGGCGATCTCGAACCTGCTCGGCAATGCCATGCGGTACACGCCGGAGGGGTCTCCCCTCGAAGTTGGCGTGACGGTCGATCTGCCGAACCAGCTGGCCATCGTCGACATCATCGACCACGGTGAGGGCATCCCCCCGCAGATCAGGCAGAAGATCTTCGAGCGCTTCTGGCGCGCGGACACCTCTCGCGCGCGCGAGACCGGCGGTTCGGGGCTCGGACTCTCGATCGTCTCGGCGATCATGAAGGCGCACGATGGCGAGGTCGACGTGCTCGAGACCCCCGGAGGCGGGGCGACGTTCCGCCTCAAGTTCCCGCTGCTGATGTCCGCGCCTGTGGACAGCGCCCTCTCCACAGCTCCGAACAGCTGATCCCCAACACGCCGCTGCTGCTCCTAGCCTTCTCGCGAGGTGCCGCCAGAACCACCCGGCGGCCGAAGAAGGGGGAACACTCATGGCCGTCTACATGGTCGACAGCGAGCAGCTGCAGCTCGCCGTCACGAACACGCAGTCGTCGATCGGGCGAGTGCAGGCAGAGGTCGCCGCACTGCTCGGCAACCTGACCGCACTCGAGGGGTCGTGGAGCGGGGAGGCGGCGGCAGCCTTCCAGGGCCTGGTGCAGCAGTGGCGCTCGACGCAGGCTCAGGTGGAGTCGAGCATCTCCGCCATCAACGGCGCTCTGGGTAGCGCGAGCGCCAGCTACGGCACCGTGGAAGGCGATGTTCGGCGGCTCTTCAGCGTCTGACCCGCACTGCACTCGGCGGCTTGGCTTGGCCGGAGCCTCGACCCATCGCGTCGAGCAGCGAGGCGCGAACGACGAAGCGGGCGGCTCCGTGAGGAGCCGCCCGCTTGCTTGTCGTGCGCGTGGTGCTTAGAAGTCCATTCCAGCGCCCGGGTCCATCGCCGGTGCGCCAGCCTTCTCGGGCTTGTCAGCGACGACGACCTCGGTCGTGAGGAAGAGACCAGCGATCGAAGCTGCGTTGAGCAGCGCGGAACGCGTCACCTTCACCGGGTCGAGCACTCCAGCCTCGATGAGGTTGACGTACTCGCCGGTTGCGGCGTTGAGGCCCCAGCCGTCTTCGAGTCCGGCGACCTTCTCGGCAACGACGCCGGGCTCGAGGCCAGCGTTCGTCGCGATCTGCTTGAGTGGTGCGAGGATGCCGACCTTGACGATGTTGACGCCGGTCGCTTCGTCGCCCTTGAGCTCGAGCTTGTCGAGAACGCGTGCGCCAGCCTGGATGAGGGCGACGCCACCACCGGCGACGATGCCCTCTTCGACGGCAGCCTTCGCGTTGCGGACAGCGTCCTCGATGCGGTGCTTGCGCTCCTTGAGCTCGACCTCGGTCGCAGCTCCGGCCTTGATGACGGCGACGCCACCGGCGAGCTTCGCGAGGCGCTCCTGGAGCTTCTCACGGTCGTAGTCGCTGTCGCTGTTCTCGATCTCGGCGCGGATCTGCGCGACGCGGCCGGCGATCTGCTCGGGCGAGCCAGCACCCTCGACGATCGTCGTCTCGTCCTTCGTCACGACGACCTTGCGGGCCGTGCCGAGGAGGTCGAGCGTCGTGTTCTCGAGCTTGAGTCCGACTTCCTCGCTGATGACCTGTCCACCCGTGAGGATGGCGATGTCCTGCAGCTGGGCCTTGCGGCGGTCGCCGAAGCCGGGAGCCTTGACGGCAACCGACTTGAAGATGCCGCGGACCTTGTTGACGATGAGCGTCGCGAGAGCTTCGCCCTCGACGTCCTCGGCGATGATGAGGAGCTGCTTGCCGGCCTGGATGACCTTGTCGACAACAGGAAGGAGGTCCTTGATGTTGGAGATCTTGCCGTTGACGATCAGGATGTAGGCGTCTTCGAAGACGGCTTCCTGGCGCTCGGGGTCGGTGACGAAGTACTGCGAGAGGTAGCCCTTGTCGAAGCGCATGCCCTCGGTCAGCTCGAGCGTGGTGCCGAACGTGTTCGACTCCTCGACGGTGACGACGCCTTCCTTGCCGACCTTGTCGATCGCCTCGGCGATGATCTCGCCGATCTGAGCGTCAGCAGCCGAGATCGATGCGGTCGCAGCGATCTGCTCCTTGGTCTCGACCTCCTTGGCGGATGCGAGCAGCTCGGCGACGACGGCCTCGACGGCCTTCTCGATGCCGCGCTTGAGCGAGATCGGGTCTGCGCCTGCTGCGACGTTGCGGAGGCCCTCGCGGACGAGCGCCTGAGCGAGGACGGTGGCCGTCGTCGTGCCGTCACCGGCGACGTCGTCGGTCTTCTTCGCGACCTCCTTGACGAGCTCGGCACCGATCTTCTCGAACGGGTCGTCCAGCTCGATCTCCTTGGCGATGGACACGCCGTCGTTCGTGATCGTGGGCGCGCCCCACTTCTTCTCGAGCACGACATTGCGGCCGCGTGGGCCGAGCGTGACCTTCACCGCGTCGGCGAGCGTGTTCAGTCCACGCTCAAGCCCGCGACGGGCCTCTTCGTCAAAAGCAATGATCTTCGACATATGTGTACTGCGTCCTTTCCGGACGTGGTTCGTGAGGTTCGTGGTTGGCACTCGAACGAGGCGAGTGCAAGTCCATATTGGCACTCGGCCCTGTCGAGTGCAAGCCGCCCCGACGCCTTCTCGCTGCGGGCGAACGAGGACGGCAGATCCCGCGCCCGGCACAGAAAACGGCGCCGACCCCCAGAGAGGGTCGACGCCGCTTGTCGTCGCGGATCAGAGCGCGCGGACGGACTCTGCCTGGGGGCCCTTGTCGCCGGCCCCGATCTCGAATTCGACCTTCTGTCCCTCTTCGAGAACGCGGTAGCCCTGCATCTCGATGGCCTTGTAGTGCACGAACACATCCTGTGCGGCAGCGCCGTCGAGCGCATCCACAGTGATGAAGCCGTAGCCCTTGTCAGCGTTGAACCACTTCACGGTTCCGTTCGCCATGTTTGTCTCCATTGCTCAGTAGTACTCGCCAGCGCCAGCCGGCGGAGCCCTGCATGCGTGCGAGGGGGACGAACGATGGTGCCCAGGACTCGAGCAAGATACTAGGTCGCGACCTGTTGACCGTGGAAGCCGAAAACCGTGATCACGTCACCTGGCGACGTTTTGTTTCCAGATGTTCACATTCGCGGAACACACGGCGCGCATTCCCCGGTGAAAGCCCGGGGGTTTCGGGCTATCCGGCGAGGTCGAGGCCGACGATGACCACGATCGTGCCAGCGGCAGCGACGTTCGGATCCAGGACCGCAGTGCCCCCGCCGAGCGACTGCACGAGCGCCAGGGCAGCAGCCTCCTGAGCGGGGTCATTGTAGGAGACGGTGGTCGTCGCGTAATCGGAGGTCGGTGCATCCGCCGTCTCCGTCACATTCCAGCCTGCGGCAGCGAGCTCGGTGGTCGTTCCACCGGCGACGCCAGCCAGCTCGGTGCCGTTGAGCACGCGGACGGCGACGTTGGGGTCGAGCTGCGGCACGACCTCGGCCGGCGCCTCCTCGACAGGGGCGGCCTCGGCCGGCGTCTCGCTGGTCTCGGGCTCGGCGGACGGGCTGAACGAGACGGCACCATTGATGATCTGCATGGCGACCGCCGCGACGGCGACGATGACGACGACGGCCAGCAGGCCCCAGAGCCACGAGGCGAGCTTGGCGAGACGGGTTCGGGGCGCACGATGCGCGCCGCGCCTGTCGAGGCCTGGTGGGATGTCGTCGAAGCGATCCTTGGGGTAATTCACGTGTCTACCGAATCCGTCCTGAGGTGGGAGAGGCGCTGGACATGCGCTGCTCGCGCCGCAGCTGGCGCTCATCCGCCCGCCGCTCGCGCGCACGCCGCAGGCGGCCGACGAGCATCGGCTGGCGGGCGAGCGCAGCTGGTGTCTCGATGAGCGTAGCGAGATTTCGGTAGTACTGCGTCGTCGACCAGCCGAAGCGATCCCTGATCGCTGCCGTCTTCGCTGCGTTCTGCCGCGGATTCAGGTCTTCGAAATCCAGCAGGGCGCGCTCGAGGTCGCTGAGCTCCACGTCCCGTTCCATGCACGAAGTGTACGAGCAAGGCTCACGGACTCGACTCACGCAACGCGCGTATGCTCATTCCTCCCCGACCGCTCCCAGCGGTCTCGTCGATCTCCAGGAGGCACGGTGTCCTACGCCGTCAACAAGCCCGATTCCGAGTGGCGCGCTGAGCTCACGCCGCAGGAGTACCACGTGCTGCGCGAGGCAGGCACCGAGCGGGCCTACACGGGAGAGCTCCTCGAAGAGGGGCGCGCCGGCCTGTACACCTGCCGCGCATGCGGCTCCGAGCTCTTCAAGGCCGGAACGAAGTTCGACTCCGGATGCGGGTGGCCGAGTTTCTACGAGTCGGTGCGCCCCGACGCAGTCCAGCTGCTCGAGGACCGCTCGCTCGGCATGGTCCGCACCGAGGTGCGCTGCGCGAACTGCGGGTCCCACCTCGGGCACGTCTTCCCCGACGGCTTCGGCACCCCGACGGGCGACCGCTACTGCATGAACTCGCTCTCGCTCTCCTTCACCCCGGACGACGAGACGCCCTCCGAGTAAAGAGAGCAGCACCCGAGTGGCCATGCGGTGCGCGCCTCGCGCACCGCATGGCTATGATGGTGCCGCTGCGATTGCAGCAGGCCGACTTAGCTCAGCTGGTAGAGCACCGCTCTTGTAAAGCGGATGTCGCGAGTTCGAACCTCGCAGTCGGCTCCAGAATCCTCCCGCCCCGCGCGAGCCCCTCGTCGCCCCGTGTTCCGAAAGGTTCCGAAAGCGGGCCGAACTATACTCGGCTGGATGCACGAGCACACGACTGCGCAGCGCGCACCGCGCCCTCAGCGCACGACCGCAAGCCGCGGTGTGCTCGGACTCACCATCGGCGCAGGCCTCATCCTCACGCTCATCGCGATCAGGACGTTCACGGCTTCGCTCGACGACGCACCGGCCCTCGGCCCGATCAGCGACTTCGTGACGCTCTCGCTGAGCGTCGTCATCGAGTCCATGCCGTTCATCGTGCTCGGCATCCTGCTCTCGATCGTCGTCCAGCACTGGCTCCCGCCGGGCTTCCTGATGCGCATCCTGCCGCAGACCCCCTGGCTCCGACGCGCCGTGATCTCCCTGTTCGGCATCGCCCTGCCCGTCTGCGAGTGCGGCAACGTGCCCCTCGCCCGCGGCCTCGTGCTCCGCGGCTTCACACCGGCCGAGTCGATCACGTTCCTGCTCGCGGCGCCCATCCTGAACCCCATCACGATCGTCACGACGTATCAGGCGTTCGGGTGGGACCATGGAATCCTGGCCGCCCGCATCATCGGCGGCTTCGTCATCGCCAACGTCATCGGCTTCCTGTTCAGCCGCCACCCGAGACCACAGGAGCTGCTCACGCCGAGCTTCGCCGCCACCTGCGAGCTGGAAGCGAAGCACGGACACGGGGGCCGCTCCGGCGTCCGCGACCGGCTGCGGGCGAGCGCGTCGATGTTCGGCGCCGAGACCTCCACGATGCTCCCGGCGCTCTTCATCGGGTCGGCCATCGCGGGGGCCATCCAGGTCGGCGTCTCGCGCGATCTCCTCACGACGCTCGGCGAGCATCCCGTGCTCTCGGTGCTCGTGCTCATGACGCTCGGCTTCGTCATCTCGATCTGCGCGAACGTCGACGCGTTCTTCGCCCTGTCCTTCGTCGGGACGTTCATGCCCGGCGGGATCGTGGCCTTCCTCGTGATGGGGCCCATGATCGATGTCAAGATGCTCGCACTCATGCGCACGACCTACACGAGCGCGGTCCTCGCGCGCATCACCCTCATCGTCGCGCTGTCGGCCTTCACCCTCGGACTCGGAGTGAACCTCATTGCTTGAACGACTGCTCTCCAGATGGCGCGGGGTCGCGCTCACGCTCTTCACCGTCGTCGCCACGGTGTGGCTCTCCATGACGGGCGGGCTCTCGCTCTACATCCACCCCCGCTACTTCGTGTTCACCTCGATCATGGCGGTCATCGGCGGCGTCCTCGCGATCGCGGCCATCGCCGTCACCCCCGGTCGCGAGGACCATGACCACGGACATGACCACGACCACTCGCACGAGTCGGATGCGCTCGGCACGTCGACCACTCGGCGGAGCAACCGCCGCCCGCGGCTCGGCGCACGTCAGCGCATCGCCGTGATCGCCTCGACGACCGTCACGCTCGTCGTCGTCGCGACGGCGTTCGTGGCGCTCATCATCGCACCGCCGGTGACACTCAGCTCCGCGGCGGTGGAGAACCGCTCCCTCAACGCCAATGCGCAGACCGTGGACTCCCCGATCTCGGAGGGCGAGACGCTCCGGGGCCGCGACACCAGCTCCTTCACCGTCAAGGACTGGGCCGCGATGCTCCGCCAGGGCGACGGGGAGCAGCAGGTGCTCGGCGAGCGGGCGAAGCTCGTCGGGTTCGTGACCGAGGACCCGGACTCGCCGGACGCCTTCATCCTGGCGCGCTTCGTCGTGAACTGCTGCGCGATCGATGCAGCCCCGGTGGGCGTCGCCGTGCACCAGCCCGGTTGGCAGGGCAGCTACCCCGTCGATTCCTGGGTCGAGGTCGACGGCGCGTTCGTCACGAACCCGAGCGCCTCCAGCGCCGAGCGCGTCGCACTCATGCCGACGACCATCACCGCGATCGACCAGCCGAACGATCCCTATGTCTACTGATCTCGCCTTGGGCGGACGCCGCTTCCGAAGGACGTTCATCCTGGCGGTCATCGTGCTCGCCCTGCTCGCCGCGGGGCTCGCCGTCGGCAACATCCTGCAGGGCCCGCGCGTCGCGTCGACCGCGGTCAACGCCATCGGCACGGTCGAGCAGCAGGGCACGCGCCTCGTGCTGACTCCGAACCAGCGCCTCCGCGAGATCGACCCGGCGCAGGTCGTCCTCGAGCCAGCTGCCGCCTACAGCCTCACGGAGGAGAACGGCACGATCACGGTGACGTTCGAGCAGCTGCTCGCCTACGACACGAACTACACCCTCACGGTGACGGATGCCGTGAGCTCGTCGACGGGCGTCGCGTCGACCCTCGAGACCGAGTTCACGACACCACCCCTCGAGGTGTCGACGCTCGTCCGCGGGGCGATCTCGACCGGCGGGACGCTCGAGGACCGGGTCATCGAGACGAACGTCTCCGGCGGGGGCGAGCCGAGCATCCTGTTCAGCGCCCCGCGCATCCAGGAGTACGCCCTCACGGACGCGTTCGTCGCCGTCATCGAACAGGACTCCGCCGGCCTCGGCACGGTCGGCGTCGCACCTCGCGCTGAGCCTGGACCGGCTGTCCCCCTGAACGTGGACGCGACGGGGAGCTTCTCGAGCCTCGCCGCCGACGCCGCGAGCGGCCTCATCGGCTTCGTCATCGACGGCGTGCACGCTGACGGACAGACCGAGCTGGTGCGCTCGCTGTTCGTCTTCGACACGAGCGACACGTCGTTCCGGCCCAAGCAGGTGGCAGGACCGGACGGCACACCGCTCATGGTCTCGACTTGGGCGTTCGCGCCGCGCACGGGGGCGCTCATCGCGCAGACCCTCGACGAGCAGCTGTACCTCGTGAACGTGCTCGCCGGCACCCCAGCCGAGCCGATCGGCCAAGCGCAGCACTTCCATGGCTTCGTTCCCGGCACGGCCACGGCCGTGACCTCGGGTGTCGGCGGCTACACCCTCTTCGATCTGAGCTCGGGGACCGCGGAGCAGCTCACCCCGGCTCCGATGACGCTCAGCGAGACGCAGTACCTCACGCAGACGAGCGTGCTCGACCCCGAGGGAACCCAGATCTCCGCGGTCGCGGATGCGGCGGCCGGGCTCGCCGACGTCACGGTGGAGTTCGCCGACGCCGACGGCCAGCGCACGCTCTTCGACCCGGGCGACAGCGGCGAGTGGCTGCGCGACATCTGCGTCTCCCCCAACGGCCAGTACCTCGCCGTCGAGACGGGCCTCGGCGCGCAGGGGCCGGACGGCTACGCCGTCCTTCCCGGCATGAAGCAGTCGACGACCACCGTCATCGACATCGCCACGGGCGATGAGCTCCGCCGCCTCACCGGCTTCCTGACCTCGTGGTGCCGCTGACCCGTCTCCACGACATGGGACCAGATACGACGATGGGCCCCACCCGCAGGTGAGGCCCATCTGATCGCAGTTGCCGCGCCTACTTGGCGGCGCGCTTGGCGGCCCGCAGCTTCGAGACCTCGTACATCGTGATGCTCGTCGCGATGCCCGCGTTGAGGGATTCCGTCGCCCCGTCGATCGGGATGGAGACGATGGCGTCGCAGTGCTCGGTGACGAGCCTCGAGAGGCCCTTGCCCTCGCTGCCGACGACGACGAGGAGCGGAGAGGTCGCGAGCTCGAGCGACGGCAGCGAGACGTCGCCGTCGCCGTCGAGGCCGATGACGAAGACGCCGGCCTTCTTGTACGCCTTGATGGTGGCCGTCAGGTTCGAGGCCATGGCGACGGGCAGACGCGCTGCGGCGCCGGCAGACGTCTTCCACGCGGAGGCCGTCATGCCGACCGAGCGTCGCTGCGGCACGATGATGCCATCGCCGCCGAACGCCGCCACGGAACGCACGATGGCGCCGAGGTTGCGAGGGTCCGTGATGCCGTCGAGCGCGACGAACAGCGGGTTCCGGCGACGCTGGATGGCGCGGTCGAGCTCCTCCATCGGGTCGGCGTACGTGTACGCCGGCACCTTGATGATGACGCCCTGGTGCACCGCGTCGCGGCCCGCCATGCGGTCGAGCTCGGGACGCATGACCTCGAGGATCGGGATCTTGCGCTCGGTGGCGATCTTGAAGATCTCCTTCACGCGCTCATCCATCTCACCGCGCGCGGCGACATAGAGCGTCGTGGCGGGGATGCCGGCGCGCAGCGCTTCGACCACCGAGTTGCGGCCCGTCACGAGCTCCGTGCTGTCATCGGTCCGCGCCCGGCGCGGGGCGCCGCCCTCGCGCTGCGCCGGACGCGGCTTGGAGCCACCGCGAGCGGCTTCCAGGCGTTCCTTCGCGGCCTTGCGCTTGCCGGCCACGTGCCAGGAACGGTCCTCGGCGCGCGGCGTGTTGCCCCGGCCCTCGAGGGACTTGCGGCCGTTGCCGCCCGTGCCCTTCGTGGGGCCCTTCTTGCTGCGGTTGCCGCGCGAATTCGTGCTCATGCCTTCTCCAACGTCCAGAAGCTGCCGTTCGGCGAGTCTTCAATCTGCACGCCGGCTGCTGCCAGCGTGTCTCGAATCTGATCTGCGCGGGCGAAGTCCTTCGCACCGCGGGCCTGCTTGCGCTCCACGAGCAGGGAGTCGACGAGGGCTGCGAGGGCCGTGTCGCCAGCCGCATCCGCTCCCCCGCTCCACTGCTCAGCGCGTGGGTTGATGCCGAGGATGTCGAGCATCGAGGTGACCTCGCGTGCCGCTTGTGCCGCCGCATCCGCCGCGCCCGTGTCGAATGCCTGGTTGCCGGCGGTCACCGTCTCGTGCAGCGACGCTATCGCCTGCGGGACCGCGAAGTCGTCGTTCATCGCGGCGACGAACGCGTCGGGAAGGCCGTCGAGCGCCCCGGCGCCTACCGGCTCGGCGGGAATCGGGAGGCCGGCCCGCTCCGCGCGCTCGAGGAACGACTCGATGCGCGCGAACGACGCGGCCGCCTCCTCGAGCGAGGCCTCCCCGATCTCGATGGTCGAGCGGTAGTGCGCCGACCCGAGGAAGTAGCGGACCACGACGGGGCGAGCGGAGGACAGCAGGTCGAGCGCAGAGACGGTGTTGCCGATCGACTTCGACATCTTCTGCCCTGCCACCGAGACGAGGCCGTTGTGCACCCACGTGCGCGCGAACTCGAGGCCCGCGGCGCGCGACTGCGCCAGCTCGTTCTCATGGTGGGGGAAGCGGAGGTCACGGCCCCCGCCGTGGATGTCGAAGGTCGGCCCGAGGTATTTGGTCGACATCGCCGAGCACTCGATGTGCCAGCCCGGCCGGCCTGAGCCCCAGGGTGACGCCCAGGCGGCCGACTCCGGCTCACCTGGCTTGCGCCCCTTCCAGAGCGCGAAGTCGGCGGCACTGCGCTTGCCGCGGCTCGGCGCCTCGCCCTCGGCCATGTCCTCGGGGCGCTGGTGCGTGAGCTCGCCGTAGCTCGGCCAGCTGCCGGTGTCGAACCACACGTCGCCGCTCTCGTCGGCGGCCGGATACGCGTGGCCGCGCTCGATGAGCAGCGAGATGAGCTCCTGCATCTCGGGAATGGACCCCGTCGCGCGAGGCTCGTACGTGGGTGGGCGGATGCCGAGCGCCGCGTAGGCGGCGTTGAACTCGCGTTCCACGCGGTACGCGAGCGCCCACCACGGCTCGTCCGCTGTGGCTCCGGCAAGAGTCTTGTCGTCGATGTCGGTGACGTTGCGCACGAGCGTCACCCGAAGGCCGCTCGCCTCGAACCACGACCGGAACTGGTCGTAGACGAGCGCTGAACGCAGGTGACCAGCGTGGGGCGCTGACTGCACCGTCGGCCCGCAGACGTACATCGAGACCTCGCCTGGCACCATCGGCGTGAAGTCGCCGAGTGCTTGCGTCTGCGTGTCGTAGATGCGCTGGTTCACTGCACCAGCATACGCGTCAGGGCCGCGCGGACGAATGGATGTCCGCGCGGCCCTGACGGCGAAGCGCATGGTGTGCATCGAACGGCCCTCACGAGCCGGAGAACAAACCGGAGTGCTGATTAGGAAGCGAGGACCTTGTCGAGGACGTCGCCGGCCTTGTCCTCGTCGGTCTTCTCCGCGAGTGCGAGCTCCGAGACGAGGATCTGCCTGGCCTTCGCGAGCATTCGCTTCTCACCCGCAGACAGGCCCCGATCCTGGTCGCGTCGCCAGAGGTCGCGCACGACCTCCGACACCTTGATGACATCGCCGGAGGCGAGCTTCTCAAGATTCGACTTGTACCTGCGGGACCAGTTCGTCGGCTCCTCGGTGATGGGGGCGCGCAGCACCTCGAACACACGGTCGAGACCGTCCTGCCCGATGACGTCGCGTACTCCTACCAGGTCGACGTTGTCAGCAGGAACCTCGATGACGAGGTCTCCCTGTGCAACGTTCAACTTGAGGAACATCTTCTCTTCGCCCTTGATGACTCGGATCTTCACCTCTGAAATGGTGGCCGCGCCGTGATGGGGATAGACGACTGTCTCCCCGACCTCAAACTGCATAAATACAAGCCCCTTTCGGCACCTAAGAGTACCATGTCAAAACGGCTCATTCGAGGACTGGGGTGGTAGAGTCCGCCGCCGCGTCGTCCAGGAGGGGCACCTGGATCAGATAGGCTTCCTGCATCCTGTGAATTCGTGCGGCGACAGTCGCACGGTCCGAACCTGGAGGCTCCAGACGTGAAGATCCGCGCCGTCGCGTCCGTCACCCTTGCCGCCGCAGTCGCGGTTGGGCTTGCCGGCTGCAACTACATCTCCCCCCAGCGAACCACGACGCAGTACTCGGCGAGCGACGGCACGAACGCCAACGTCGGCGACCTCGAGGTCCGCAACGCCATCCTCATCACCGACACGCTGGTCGGCACCGATGTGACCGACCGAGCGAACCTCATCTTCTCGGTCGTCAACCACACGGGCAGCGCCGGCTCGCTGGACATCACGTACACGGGACTCATCAACGGCGTCGAGCAGGAGGTCGTCGTGACCGTTCCCGTCGACGCATCCGCGGGCGTCACGCAGGTGGGCTTCGGCGAGGGCGCGACCGTCCTCCTCGAAGGCATGGACTTCACCCCGGGCTCCACGCATGACGTCGACTTCACGGCGACCCTCGACGGGGTCCAGACCATGCAGGCGGTGACCGTTCCCGTCCTCGACGGCACGCTGCCGGAGTACTCGACGCTCGTACCCGGCCCCGCCCAGACCGAGCCGCCCGCGGCACCGCCGAGCATCGCACCCACGACGGCGCCCACCGAGGCACCGGAAGAAGGCGGCACGGCCTAGCCGACGCACGCAGACTGCCGAGAAGGGCGCATCCACTTCAGTGGATGCGCCCTTCTCGCGTGTTGCGCCGTCTGGGAGTCGCTCAGCCCTCGTAGCGGTAGCCGAGCCCGCGCACGGTCACGAGGCGCACGGGGGTCGACGGCTTCTCCTCGATGCGGCTGCGGATGCGCTTGATGTGCACGTCGAGCGTCTTGGTGTCACCGTAGTAGTCCGGCCCCCAGACGCGGTCGATGAGCTGCCCACGCGTGAGCACCCGGCCGGAGTTCCGCATCAGGTACTCGAGCAGCTCGTACTCCTTCAACGGCATCGGGGTCACCTTGCCCGAGACCTGCAGGGTGTGCCGGTCGAGGTCCATGCGCACCTCGCCGACCTCGATGATGCTGTCGTCCTCGCCCTCGTCCTCCTGCTCGTTGCGGCGGAGCACAGCGCGCACGCGGGCCAGCAGCTCGCGCGTCGAGTACGGCTTCGTGACGTAGTCGTCGGCACCCAGCTCGAGACCGACGACGATGTCGACCTCGCTGTCCTTGGCCGTGAGCATGATGATGGGCACCTTCGACGTGAGGCGGATCTGCTTGCACACCTCGGTCCCGGGCACGCCAGGGAGCATGAGGTCGAGGAGCACGAGGTCGGCACCATCACGGTCGAACAGGTCGAGGGCGTCGAGGCCCGTCTCGGCGACGGCGACCTCGTACCCCTCCCGTCCGAGGAGGAAGGAGAGCGGCTCATGCAGTGCGGATTCGTCTTCGACGAGGAGGATGCGGGTCACGGAGGCCATTGTGCATATCTTTCGTGAACATTGCGTGACGCGCCAAGGGCCGCGCCCGTTCGACGGCGCGCCGTCGGTCGGGGATGCCCGGCGCGCCTCAGGCTGAGCGGCGCTCGGTGAAGCGCTGCAGGTCGATCTCCGCGACGACGGAATCGGCGGAGGGAAGGCGAACCGTGAACGTCGATCCCTTGCCTGGCTGCGACCAGACGCGCACGTCACCGCCATGGTTCTCGGCCACGTGCCGCACGATGCTCAGGCCGAGGCCCGTCCCGCCGGTGCGTCGCGAACGGGCCTGGTCGACCCGGAAGAAGCGCTCGAAGATGCGCCCCTGGTCCTCCGGGGCGATGCCGATGCCCTGGTCCGAGATGGCGACCTCGACGGTGTCGTCGACGAGTCGTGTGCCGATCCCCACGCGCGAGTTCGGCGACGAGTACTGGACCGCGTTGGACACGAGGTTCGTGAAGCACATGAGGAGGTGAGCCCGCTCGCCGTAGACGAACGCATCCACGTCGTCGCCGAGCACGATGTCGACGCCGGCCACCTCGGCGGGCACACGCGACTGGTCGACGGCGAGGGAGAGGATCTCGTGGATCGAGATGAGCTCCGGGTCTGCGAGCGAGTCGCTCGACTGCAGCCTGGACAGCTCGATGAGCTCGTTGGTGATCGAGGCGAGGCGCAGGCTCTCCTTGCTGAGCCGACCCGTGAAGTACTTGACCTGCTCCACGTCACCCGCAGATTCTGCGATGGCCTCTGCGAGCAGCGTGACCGCGCCGATGGGCGTCTTGAGCTCGTGACTCACATTGGCCACGAAGTCTCGGCGCACGCTCTCGACGCGGAGCGCCTCCGTGCGATCCTCCGCGAGCACCAGGAAGAACCGCGTCGAGAGGGGCGCCGCACGCACCCTCACGTGGATCTCCGAGCGCCCGAAGGGCCCACGGGCGATCTCCAGGTCCTTGGTGACCGCCTCGCCCTGACGTCTCGCCTCATCCACGACGGCCCCGACACGCTCGTCGAGGCGCCCGCCGGCACGGACGAGCCCCTTCGACGTGGCTCCAGGGGAGGACTGGTAGACGTTCCTGGACGGGTCGGTGACGATCACGATCGAGTCGAGGGCGCCGAGCAGATGCTCGATGCCCTCGGGGAGGCGGGGGGAGAATGCAGCTCTTGCCTTTGCCTGCCGTACCGAGGCGACGTGGAGCAGCCAGACAAAACCTGCACCCAAGAGGAAGCCGAGTACGATCGCAAGGACCACTGCGACGGACGAGTCCATGTGCCCAGCATATGGGCCAGCGGACTCGACACCCGTCGTACACGAGTCGGTTACCTTGGCTCCGTAGAATCGCCCGTGAGAGCAGAGTCACTCCCAGAGGGACTGGGCGACCGGTCTGCCCAGAAACGCGGGCAGCGGCACATCGCCCGTTGCCACGAAACAAGAGGATAAACATGCGCGAAGTTTTCCAGCAGGAACTCGCTGAGGTCAGCAACGGCCTCGTGGAGATCGCCCGCCACGTCGAGTCCGCCATGCAGCGCGCCGCCGTTGCGTTCACCACCTCCGATGTCGCCCTCGCCGAGCAGGTCATCTCCGACGATGCCCGCATCGACGAGCTCGCCATCGCCCTCGATGAGCACACCATCGAGATCATCGCCCGCCAGTCACCCGTCGCCCGCGACCTGCGCCTCGTCGTGAGCGCGCTGCGCATCAGCTCCTCGCTCGAGCGCATGGGCGACCTCGCGGCGCACATCGCGGCGCTCGCTCGCTACCGCTTCCCCGGTGGCGTCGGTCCGAACACGCTTCGTCCGGTGTTCGCCGAGATGAGCCGCCTCGACGTGGCCGTCGCCCGTCAGCTCGTCGCCCTGCTCGACGCGGGCAATGACGAGGAGACCAACCGCATCGCCGACGAGATCAAGGCGAGCGACACGCAGATCGACGATCTGCACCGCAGCACGTTCGACGCGCTCCTGTCCGACGACATCCAGGCGCAGAGCGTCGAGGTCGTCGACGCGACGCTCGCGAGCCGCTACTTCGAGCGCTTCGCCGACCACGCGGTCTCGATCGCCCAGAAGGTGCAGTACCTGACCAGCGGCGAGTGGATGCAGGAGAAGGAGCCCTCCACTCCGGTCGCCCCGGTCACCCCCGGCGTCTAGGCGTCTCGGGTCCTCAGGTTCGGGCGTGACAGCACGGGGTTGGAAAACGGCCCAGCTCTGAGCAGCAGCAGAACGGCGGATGCTCCAGGAGATTCTCCTGGAGCACCCGCCGTTCTGCTGTGCAGCGAGGCCCGGTGCTACTTGCCCTGCGACGCGACCGCGGCAGCTCCTGCGGCTGCTGCCTCGGGGTCGAGGTACTCGCCCTTGCCGAGGACTTCGTGCGTCTCGGGGTCGAAACGGTAGACGAGGGGCATGCCGGTCGGGATGTTCACGGCGGCGATATCGTCGTCGCTGATGCCCTCGAGGTGCTTCACGAGCGCACGCAGGCTGTTGCCGTGGGCGGCCACCATGACGGTGCCGCGCTTGACGAGCGTCGGCAGCACCTCCTCTTCCCAGTACGGGAGGAAGCGCACGAGGACGTCCTTCAGGCACTCGGTGCGGGGCAGCTCATCGCCGAGGTCCGCGTAGCGCTCGTCGTGGGCCTGCGAGAACTCGCTGCTGTCGTCGAGGGCGGGCGGCGGCGTGTCGTACGAGCGGCGCCACTCCATGAACTGCTCCTCGCCGTACTGGTCGCGGACCTGGGCCTTGTCCTTGCCCTGCAGGTCGCCGTAGTGGCGCTCGTTGAGGCGCCACGTGCGCTCGACGTCGATCCAGCCGCGGCCGGCTTCCTTCAGCGCGAGGTTCGCGGTGTCGATCGCGCGCGTGAGCAGCGACGTGTAGAGCACGTTGGGCTTGAGGCCGGACTCGCGGATGAGGCGGCCCGCGCGGGCACCCTCTTCGCGGCCCTGCTCGGTGAGCTCAACATCCACCCAGCCGGTAAAGAGGTTCTTCTCGTTCCATTCGCTCTGTCCGTGACGGACCAGGATGAGGGTCAGCGCTTCAGTCATGGTCCAAGCGTACCGAGTGGGGGTGGCCCGCGTGCGACGGCGAGAAGACGGAAGCTGAAATAGTCTCGTCGCATGCCATTGGGTCGACTCACACGCGGAACGACGGGAACGAACCGCCTGCGGAGAGTCGACCGCTGGATCGCAGCGCACCCCGCGCTGCGGTCCGCCCAGCGCCCGCTTGTCGTCGACCTGGGCTACGGGGCGAGCGGTGCGACGGCATTCGAGCTCGCGGGTCGCCTCCGAGGGGCCGCGCCCGAGGTGCGAGTGCACGGCCTCGAGATCGACCCGGGGCGCGTGGCGCTCGCCAGAGCGCAGCTCGGCGATCGGCCAGAGCTCGCGGGCCGCGTGAGCTTCGCCGTCGGTGGCTTCGAGGTGCCGACTCCCGGCGGCGAGCAGCCGAGTGTCATCCGAGCCATGAACGTGCTGCGACAGTACGACGAGTCGGAAGTCGCCGAGGCCTGGGCCCGGATGACCGGTCGACTCGCGCCGCGCGGTCTGCTCGTCGAGGGAACGTGCAACGAGGTCGGGCGCGTTTCGTCCTGGATCGGCGTCGACGCGGCGGGGCCTCGGACGTTCACGGTCTCGCTGCACACCGCGAGCCTCGAGTCCCCGCTCGTGGTGGCCGAGCGGCTGCCGAAGGCCCTCATCCACCGCAACGTGCCTGGCGAAGGCGTGCACGAGTACCTGAAGGCACTCGACGACGCCTGGCAGCGGGAGGCCCCACGACAGACGTTCGGCGCGAGGCAGCGCTTCATCGCCGTGTGCGAGCGGATGCGCGCAGCCGGCTGGCCGCTCGTCGACTCGCGGAAGCGCTGGCGCCTCGGCGAGATCACGGTGTCGTGGGACGCCGTCGCCCCCGCCTCCGGCGCGCTCTCACCCTCGTAGTCCGCGCGTCGGGGGCCACAACACGGCGAGCAAAGTCTCGCGCGGCGGCTAGTGGACCTCGGGGAGAGCCGTGCGAGCGGCCTCCGCCTCCATGCCGCTCGCGATGAGCAGGTCGACGACGAGGGGCCTGCACTGCATGAGCAGCACCGAGTCGCCGAGCTGCGCTCCATGCAGGTGCTCCGGCTCCAGCCTGGCCGCCGCGATGAGCAGCGTCTGGCGCGACTGGTGGAGCATCGCGTCGTCGTCGAGACCGAGCTGCAGCTCGAGCATCCCCGACTGGATGTCGCCGAGGAGATCGGCGAGTTCCTCGCGGTGGCGACCATCCCACGACAGCGACCAGGCACGCCGCGCGACCACCCGGAGGTTGCGCGTGGCGAGGTCGATGCTCGTGCGCAGCTCCGCCATCCGCTCGACCCTCCCGCGATGGTGGCGCATGAACGGCGAGATCCTGGCGATGGATGCGGCGCTCTCGAGCTCGGTCGACCAGGCGTCGAGCGTGGCCTGCGTCATGCGCAGCTCCTCGAGCGCGGCGAGCCCCGCATCGCTGTCTCCCCTGCGCAGGGCCTGCGAGATGTCGCCGAGCGCCTGCGCGAGCGCGCCGATGAGCCCCTTCGCCTCGTTCTTCGCGAGCGCCGACGCGTTGCGCGGGATGAGCGCGGTCGCCGCGATGGCCACCGCTCCCCCGATGACCGCGTCGAGAAGGCGCGAGTACTCGCCGACGCCCTGGACCGGGATGAGCTGCACCAGCGACGCCTGCACGGCGGCGCCGATCGCGAACCCGGGGCTCGGGTGCACGAGCCGCGCGAGCAGGAGCACAACCGCGAGGACGACGGTCACCTGCCACACGCCACGCCCGAAGAGCAGGAGCGAGAGGTTGGAGAGCAGCACCCCGAACGTGATGCCGAGGGCGGTGTCGAAGACACGACGGGGGCGCGCGTCGCGCTGCAGGCCGAGGCTCGTGATCGCGACCGTCACGGCGAGGAACGGGATGGGATGCCCGAGCCCCCAGTGCGCGATCGCGTAGGCGGCGAAGGCCGCCGCCGTGATCTGCAGCACCGCCGGAAGCGAGGCCCGCAGACGGGCGAACGCGGCCCCGACGCCAGCCGCCGGAGCCGACACGTCTACTGCCCGCGACGCTCGAGGCGCGGCAGGCGCGGCACGTCTGCCGCGCGGCCAGCCGTCGGCGACACGATCGTCGTCGCGCTCGCCGAGACCTGCTGCCCGTCGGCGAGCTCCACGACAAGCGAGGCGTCTTCCGCGAGCGAGCGCTTCACGAGCGCCAACGCGATGGGGCCGTCCTCGTGATGGATCGCGACCGAGCTGATGCGTCCGACCGTCTGCGCCTTGTCGTCGCCCTCGACCGAAAGCGTGCTGCCGGCCACGGGCAGCTCGCCGAGCGAGCCGTCGAGGTCGAGGAGGACGATCCTGCGCGGCGGACGACCGAGGAAGTGGACCTTCGCGACGGTCTCCTGCCCGCGGTAGCAGCCCTTCTCGAGGTGGACGGCACTGCGGAGCCAGTCGAACTCGTGCGGGATCGCCCTCGAGTCGACCTCAGCCCCCAGGCGGGGACGGAGCGCCGCGATACGGAGCGCCTCGAACGCGTGCATGCCTGCGACGGGCAGCTCGCCCGCCAGTGCGCGGTCGACGAGCCCCTGCAGGCTCGCGCGCTCGAGGACATGCAGCTTCACCGGGAAGTCGGCTCCGGGGTGCGCGTCGACCGCGCCGTCGGCGGGGATGACCGGGAACTGCGAGTAGCTCCAGCCGTGTGCGGGAGGAGCGGCCCACGGGTCGTTCCAGACGAGCGGCGTGCCGTTGGGGGCCGCCGCACCGAGGTCGAGCTGCCCGAGCGTCGCGACGACCGCGAACTGGTCCGTGACCTCGGCGACCTGCACGTCGAGGAGGAACCGCATCCGGTTCAGCCAGGCGGCGAACACGGGGGCCGACTCGCGCTCGGTGATGAGCCAGGTCGCCGTGCCGTCGTCGAGCACGGCAGCGCCGTGCTCGATGTGCCCCTGGATGTCGAGGAGCAGCGTCTCAGCGCTCTGCCCGGGCTCGAGGGTCGTGAGGCGCTGCGAGGTGAGCGAGTCGAGCCAGGTGAGCCGGTCGGCGCCCGTGAGGCGGATGACGCCGAGGTGCGAGGCATCCACGATGGAGCGGCCCGCTGCGAGCTCACGCTGGTCGGCCGTCACCTGCCCGTAGTGCCAGGCGACACCCGCGTCGATGCCGACGCCCTCCACCGCGCCGGGGAGCGCGAGGAAGGGCGAATGGTACGGCTGAGGCTCGTCGGCAGCCGACGAAGGAGCGGTCGAGACGGGCTGCTCAGTCAAGCTTGGCCAGCTTCGCCGACGCGTGGGTCGCGAGCTCCTGGCCGAGGGCGGCGATGTCCCAGGCCCACAGCAGCTCCCCCGCCACGTAGCCGTACATGCGGGTGGACGCGGTGAACTCCTTCGCGCCGGGCGCGAGCAGGACTTCCTCGGTCTTCAGGTCGATTCGCGGCCCGCGCGCGCTGCCGCTGTAGCGCTCGAGGAGTCCGGTCGGGTGCACGATGGAGACCTCGAGCGGGAACGCCTGCTCGTCGTCGCGGAGCCCCTCGACGCCGTCCGCATCGGTGATGGTGGCGGGGGCCGTCGGGGGAAGATAGCCGGGACCGACATCGCCGTCGTCCCTCGTGCGCGCCAGACGCCAGAATCCGGTCTCGCCCGTGAGCGGCACCTGCACGGGTTCGTCGCCCGTGCCATCCTCGAGCCACAGCTGCGCGGAGTAGTTGAGGTAGGGAAGGCCGTCGTGGCTGAAGCTCACGCGCTGGCGGAAGGCCTGCTCGCGGACTTCCTCACCCACCTTGTACTCGATGTGGCCAGTGCCCTCCCACACGCCGAGCAGCCAGGAGAGCGGCACGATCTCGGGAGGGAGGTCAGTTGGGATGTCGTACACCATCGGGGGTTTCCTCTCGATCCAGCAGCTGCGGCGCCCTGCGGGGGCTGGCTAGTTCTGACCCTTGAAGAGGTTCTTCAGCACAACCACGGAGACGAAGCTGATGGCGATGAGCGCGAGCACCAGCAAGCCGGTGAAGATGATTTCGATAACAAGCACGGTGTCCATGCCGTCCATCCTAGCCATTGCGGCCGCGCGCGAAGGGCGGCGCGGCTCAGCTGTGACTCGGTGTTCCGACCACCGCGTCGCCGCCGAGCAGCGCGAAGCCGAGCGAGGCGACGCCGAGCACGACCAGGGCGCCGACCAGGCTGAGACTCATCCGCATGATGAACCCGTCGCTCTCCTGCAGGCGCAGCTGCAGGAGGCAGGTCAGGCAGATGAGCGTGAGCATGAGGATGCTCACCCAGACCAGGTGCCGCGAGGGATCCGCGAGGATCGCAACGCCGAACACTCCGACCACTGCAGCCAGCCAGACGATGCCGATGCTCACTCGTTCGCGGGTCATTGCCCCATTGTGCACGCTGGAGCTGTCCCGAGGGTGCGTAGACTAGCCAGCGAGTCCGACCAAACATCGAGGAGGCCACATTTGGCAGACGTCCTCTTGTTCAGCGCCGGCGGCGTCGAGCACGCTCTCCCTTCCCTCACGCTTCTGGCGCACCGCGTCCGGGTGCTCCCACCGACCGCGTCAGCCCTCGCATCCGCTCCCCAGGCCGACGCGAACATCATCGACGGCACGAGCGACCTCCCGAGCGCGAAGCGCCTGTGCGGCGTGCTCAACACGATCGAGTCGTCCGTTCCCGTGCTGCTCGCCATCACGGAAGGCGGCCTCCCCGCCATCTCCTCCGATTGGGGCATCGGCGACGTCATCCTGCGAACGGCCGGCCCGGCCGAGGTGGATGCGCGCATCCGCCTCCTCCGCCCCCAGGCGGCGGTCGAGGAGCCGAGCGGCACGATCGCCATCGGCCCTCTGACGATCGACGAGCACAGCTACACGGCCAGGTATCGAGGGCGCACCCTCGACCTGACGTTCAAGGAGTTCGAGCTGCTGCGGTATCTCGCCTCGCACCCCGACCACGTGTTCACGCGTGAGCGGCTGCTGAGCGAGGTGTGGGGCTACGACTACTTCGGCGGCACACGCACGGTCGACGTGCACGTGCGACGACTGCGCGCCAAGCTCGGCGATCAGGAGAGCGTCATCGGCACGGTCCGCAACGTCGGCTACCGGCTCCTGCGCAACGGCGAAGCGGCACGGGACGAGCCGGTCCCCACCGGCGGGTCATCGCTCGACGAAGCCACCACCCCCTAGGAGCACCGATGCCCGATCTCTCCACTGCCGCGTCGGCTGCGCCTCGAAGTGCGGAGGTCCGCGAACTCGCAGACGCCGCAACCGCGGCTGACGGCGTCGCCCCGTTCAACGAGGACACGCTGCTGTCGCTCGGTGAGCGGCGCCTGACGGCCATCGACGATTCCGGCAGGCTCATCGCCGCGGCCCTCACGCGGGACCTCGACGACGGAACCGTCGAGGGAGAGCTCGTCGTGCACCCGGAGCACCGGCGGCGAGGCCTGGGTGGCGAGCTCTTCGACGCCGTCGCCGCTGAGGGGTCGGCCGCGCCGGTCTTCTGGGCCCACGGCAACCTGGCGGGCGCCTCCGGGCTCGCCGCCTCCCGTGGCCTCGACGCCGTGCGCACGCTCCTGAAGCTCGGTCGCCCCCTCACCGCGGCGGACTCCGAAACGCCGCCGACCCCTGAGGGATACTCGATCTCGCCCTTCACTCCAGCCGACGCCGACGACTTCCTGGCACTGAACGCCACCGTCTTCCGCAGCCACCCGGAGCAGGGCGCACTCGACTCCCCCGGCCTCCAGGCGCGGCAGTCGACCGAATGGTTCGACGCCGACGACTTCCTCCTGCTGCGCGACGCCGGCGGCACGCTCCTCGGCTACAACTGGCTCAAGCGCGAAGGCGATGAGGTCGAGATCTACGTCGTCGGCGTCGCCCCCCAGGCCGCCGGCCGCGGGCTCGGCCGCGCACTCATGCAGGCAGGCCTCGAGCGGATGCACTCGACAGGTGCCAAGCGCACCTCCCTCTACGTCGAAGGCGACAACGACGCCGCCCTCTCCCTCTACCGCTCTCTCGGCTACGAGCAGCTCTCGATCGACGTGCAGTACCGACGCACCCGTTCATGATCCGTTCGCGTGACTCTGCTGATCTTCACCGGCAGGAACCCCCGATTCCTGCAGGACAGGGACGAGCTCCCGCGAGACTCGGACGACAAGACGCCGTTCCTCTCCGCACACCTGGAAGGATGACCGCATGACTATCGAACTCCGCGCCCCCGAGGCCGGTTCAGACTCGCAGGAGATGCCGCGCAGCCGCTTCGTCGACCGCGAGCTGAGCTGGCTCGCGTTCAACCAGCGTGTGCTCGAACTCGGCGAGGACCCCTCGACGCCCCTCCTGGAGCGTGCGAACTTCCTCGCCATCTTCTCGTCGAACCTCGACGAGTTCTTCATGGTGCGAGTCGCGGGCCTCAAGCGCCGCATCGCGACCGGCCTCGCCGTCCCGACCCCCGCGGGAGTTCCGCCGCAGGAGGCGCTCGACACGATCCGCTCGAAGGCCTACGAGCTGCAGAAGCGGCACGCCGCGATCTTCAACGGCAGCGTGCGCCCGGAGCTCGCCGACCAGGGCATCCACATCGTCAGCTGGGACGAGCTCTCCGACGCCGAGCGCGTCGAGCTCGGCGACCTCTTCGACGAGCAGATCTTCCCCGTGCTGATGCCGCTCGCCGTCGACCCCGTGCACCCGTTCCCCTACATCTCGGGACTCTCCCTCAACATCTCCGTGCGGGTCTACAACCCCCGCAGCGAGAAGGAGGAGTTCGCCCGCCTCAAGGTGCCCCCCGTGCTGCCGCGCTTCTACCCGCTGCAGTCCGACCACGGCAAGGCCCGCTTCATCCTGCTCGAGGACCTCATCGCCCAGCACCTCGGGCACGTCTTCCCCGGCATGAAGATCCTCGACCACCACGCGTTCCGCCTCACCCGCAACGAGGACATGACGATCGAGGAGGACGAGACCGAGAACCTCCTGCAGGCCCTCGAGAAGGAGCTCCTGCGCCGCCGCTTCGGCCCGCCCATCCGCCTCGAGGTCTCCAACGACATGGACGACGAGACCCTCGAGCTGCTCATGACGGAGCTCGACATCACCCACAACGAGGTGTACGTGCTCCCCGGCCCCCTCGACCTCGGCGGCCTCTTCGCGCTCGGGGCGATCAACCGGCCCGACCTCAAGTACCGGACGCACGTGCCCGTCACCGCAGCCGCCTTCCGGACGTCCGAGAGCGACGAGAAGGCCGACATGTTCGGCGCCATCGCCCGCCGAGACGTGCTCGTGCAGCACCCGTACGAGGCGTTCTCGACGAGCGTGCAGGCGTTCCTCGAGGTCGCCGCCGCCGACCCGAACGTGCTCGCCATCAAGCAGACCCTGTACCGCACCTCCGGCGACAGCCCCATCGTCAACGCCCTCATCAAGGCCGCGGAATCGGGCAAGCAGGTGCTGGTCCTCGTCGAGATCAAGGCGCGCTTCGACGAGCAGAACAACATCGTCTGGGCTCGCAAGCTCGAGAAAGCCGGGGTGCACGTCGTCTACGGCACCGTCGGACTCAAGACCCACTGCAAGCTGCTGCAGGTCATCCGCAAGGAAGACAACGAGCTCAAGATGTACAACCACATCGGCACTGGCAACTACAACCCGAAGACGAGCCGCATCTACGAGGACCTCGGGCTCTTCACGTGCAACGAGAAGATCTCCCGCGACATCACGCGCCTCTTCAACCAGCTCTCCGGCTACGCCATCGAGCGCAAGTTCACGCGCCTCCTCGTCGCCCCCATGCACCTCCGCCCCGGCCTCCTCAACCTCATCGACAAGGAGCGCAAGAACGCGCTCGACGGCAAGCCGAGCCGCATCCGCATCAAGGTCAACTCCATGGTCGACGAGGAGATCATCGACGCGCTCTACCGCGCCAGCCAGGCTGGCGTTCCCGTCGACATCTGGGTGCGCGGCATCTGCGGCCTCCGCCCCGGCGTCCCCGGCCTCAGCGAGACCATCCGAGTGCGCTCCGTCGTCGGGCGCTACCTCGAGCACTCCCGCATCTTCTGCTTCGCGAACGACGGCGACGAGCGCGTGTTCATCGGCTCTGCCGACATGATGCACCGCAACCTCGACCGCCGCATCGAAGCGCTCGTGCGCATCACCGACGAGAACCACGCGGCCGACATCGGCGGCATGTTCGACCTCGCGATGGCCGACACCACCGCGACCTGGCACCTCGGCTCCGACGCCGAGTGGATCCGCCACGCCAGGGACGAGAACGGCGACCGGCTCACCGACCTGCACGACGAGATGATGCGACGCATCAGCAAGCGTCGCAGGCCGACGACGCTGGCCTAGCCGCATGACGATCGACATCCCTGCCGCCTCGCGCACCGTCTACGCGGCAGGCGCTGTGCTGTGGCACGAAGACATCGCCGACGACAAGCTCAAGGTGCTCATCATCCACCGCGGGCGGCACGGCGACTACTCCCTCCCCAAGGGCAAGGTCGACCCCGGAGAGACGCTGCCGGAGACGGCCGCCCGAGAGGTGGAAGAGGAGACCGGCTACCGGGCGACCCTCGGCGCACCCCTCGGGTACGTCGAGTACGTCATGCCGAACGGCAGGCCCAAGGAGGTGCACTACTGGACCGCCGAGGTCGACGACGCCACGTACGAAGGGCATGTATTCGAGCCGAACGACGAGGTCGACGGCATCGACTGGGTATCGCTCAAGAAGGCCAAGAAGCTCCTCAGCTACGACCGAGACCGCGAAGTGCTCGAGATCTTCGCCGACCGGTACCGGCGCGGGCTGCACCGCACCTTCGCGATCCTCGTGCTCCGCCACGCGACGGCCGTGCCCCCGCAGTCGTGGCCGGGCGACGACGACTCGCGCCCCATCACGGCCCGAGGACTCGAGCAGGCAGAGACGGTCGTCCCCATCCTCCGCTCGTTCGGCCCGGAAGCGGTCATCACCTCGAATGCCGTGCGCTGTCGCTCGACCGTGGCCCCCATCAGCTCGCTCCTCGACCTGACCCCCCAGGTCGAGCGCAGCATCGCCCAGGGCTCGTACACGAAGGACGAGGAAGAGCTCGACGAGGTGGTGCGCAAGCTCATCTCGAGACGACGCAGCACGGTCATCTGCAGCCACTCACCCGTCATGCCCGCCATCATCCGCTCCATCGCCCTGCACACGGCGACGCGCCCGAGCTCCCTCGCGCGCCACGCGATGCTGTCGACCGGCGAGTGCTCCGTCATCCACGTGCCCGTCAACCACCCGCGAGCGGGCGTCGTGGCGGCGGAGACGCACGGGCCGATCACCTGAGCCGCTGCCGCGGTTGCGAGCCCTCGCACCCGCCGCCGTTCACCTGCGCGTCACGTCGCGTCCACTTCTCGTCCATACTGATTCAGGCCCTAGTTCGATCCCGGTCGACCCGGGCTCGCCTGACCCCTGATGGCAGAAGGATCTCGATGCACCACTCCCGAGCACTCGCCGCCCTGGCGCTCCTCGCAACCACCGCCCTCGCGACCAGCGGATGCGCGCTCAACGAGATCTCGGTCAGCAAGGATCCGCGGTCGCAGCACCTGGACGGCGTGCTGAGCGCATCCGGTGCGTCATCGCAGGGCGTCGCGCAGACGGCCTGGATCGCGGGCTTCTACCCCATCGAGCCGGATGTGCGCGTCAACTACGCGGGCGGCGGCTCCGGCGCGGGTCGCTCCGACTTCCAGAACGGCACCTCGGCCTTCATCGGCTCGGACCGCGCGTTCGACATCGACGAGATCGAGGAAGGCCCGTTTCGCGCCTGCGCGGACGGCAGCGACCTCGTCGAGATCCCCGCCTACATCTCGCCCATCGCCGTCGCGTTCGCGCTCGAGGGAGTCGACGAGCTACGACTCGACGCGGCGGCCATCGCCGGCATCTTCTCCGGCGACATCGACTCGTGGGATGCGCCGGAGATCGCGGCCCTCAACCCGGACACGGCCCTCCCCGCGCTCGCCATCACGCCAGTGCACCGTTCCGACAAGTCGGGCACGACCGGCAACTTCACGGCATACCTCGACGAGGCAGCCGGCGACGCCTGGAGCTACGGCGAGGTCGACGAGTGGCCCGTGAACAGCGGCGAGGCCGCCCAGGAGAGCGCAGGCATGCAGCAAGCCCTGCGCGCCAACGGCACGATCGGCTACATGGATGCGTCCGCCGCCGAAGGGCTCACGACCGCCTCCGTCGAGACAGGCGGCGAGTTCGTGCCGTTCTCGCCAGAAGCGGCCGCAGCGGTCGTCGACAACTCCACCATCGAAGCGGGACGCGCTCCGACCGACCTCGCGTTCGAACTGAACCGAACGACGCCGGGCGTCTACCCGATCGTGCTCGTCTCGTACCTCATCGGCTGCGCCGAGTACGCCGACAGCTCAGTCGGCACCAACGCCAAGGCCTACTTCAGCTTCGTCGTGAGCGAGGAGGGCCAGTCAGCCTCGGCAGAGGCCGCGGGCTCCGCCCCCATCTCTGACGCCCTGCGGACCCAGATCGAGCCCGCCCTGGAGCAGATGAAGTAAGCGGGAGCGGCAAGAAATCTGCGCGCATTCCCAGCCCGTTCACCCCCCGTTCACTTTCCCCGCCCCTCCTCGTCACCCTTCGCGCATAGCGTCACCGACGGATCGCAACTGATCCCAAGGAATGTCACCTGTCCCCGAAGGGAAACTCCATGAAGTTCACGCGAGTAGGCGCATCGGTCGCCATGGCCGCAATCGCCGCACTCACGCTTGCGGCTTGCGCCAGCAACGAGCCAACCGCAGCAGAGCCGGGAACCGCAGTTGAAGGTGAAGCGCAGCTCACGGGCACCCTCGCCGCGTCCGGCGCATCGTCGCAGGGCACCGCACAGACCTCCTGGATCGCCGGCTTCGCCGCCGTCCAGCCGAACATCCAGATCAACTACGCCGGCGGCGGCTCCGGCGCCGGCCGCACCGACTTCACGAACGGCACCTCGGCCTTCATCGGCTCCGACCGCGCCTTCAAGATGGAAGAGATCGAGGCAGGCGGCTTCGGCAACTGCGTCGACGGCACCGACCTCGTCGAGATCCCCGCCTACATCTCCCCCATCGCCGTCGCGTTCAACGTCGAGGGCGTCGACTCGCTCAACCTCGACCCCGCGACCCTCGCCAAGATCTTCAAGGGCGAGATCACCAACTGGAACGCCCCCGAGATCGCCGCGCTCAACGCCGGCGTCACGTTCCCCGACCTCGCCATCACGCCGGTCCACCGCTCCGACACGTCCGGCACGACGGGCAACTTCACGTCGTACCTCGTCGAAGCAGCCCCCGACGTGTGGACCTTCGAGGACAGCGACGACTGGCCCATCTCGGGCGGCGAAGGCGCCCAGGAGACCCCCGGTGTCCAGCAGGCACTGACCTCCGGCAACGGCACCATCGGCTACCTCGACGCATCCGCCGCCGGTGACCTCAGCACGGCAGCGATCCAGACGGGCTCCGAGTTCGTCGAGCTCTCCCCCGAGGCGGCAGCCGCCGTCGTCGACAACTCCACGCTGGAGGAAGGCCGCGCCGCGACCGACCTCTCGTTCGAGCTCGACCGCTCCGCCGAAGGCGTCTACCCGATCGTCCTCGTGTCCTACCTCATCGGCTGCGCCGAGTACACCGACCCCACCGTCGGTGCCAACGTCAAGGCCTACTTCGACTACGTGATCAGCCCTGAGGCACAGGATGCGGCCGCCGAGAACGCGGGCTCCGCGCCCATCTCGGACGACCTCCGCGCCCAGGCCCAGGCCGCGGTCGACGCCATCAAGTAGTCCGCGAGCGCCGAAGATCCGTTTCAGCCCGGTGCCGTGCTGTGAAAGCATGGCACCGGGCGATTCGGCTCTCATCAGCCGCTCGCCTCGTTCCACCCAATTGACTTAGGGAAACCCTCAGCAGATGACTGCAGAACTCGCCCCAGACGCGGGCACAACGGTGAAGGCGAAGTCGCGCCCGGGCGACCGCGTCTTCAGCTTCCTCTCGACGTTCTCCGGATCGCTCATCCTCGCGATCCTCGCCGCCGTGTTCTTCTTCCTGCTCTTCCAAGGGCTCCCAGCTTTCTTCCCCGATGCGGCCGAGAACAGCCACTTCGTCGCCGGAGCGACCAACCTCGCCGAGCCGGAAGCCGAAGGCAACTTCTTCTGGTACGTGCTGCCGCTCATCTTCGGAACGCTCTGGGCCTCGCTGCTCGCGCTCCTCATGGCCGTGCCGGTCGCCATCGGCGTCGCGCTCTTCATCACGCACTACGCTTCGCGCAAGCTCGCCGCACCCCTCGGCTACGTCATCGACCTCCTCGCCGCCGTCCCCTCGGTCGTCTTCGGCCTCTGGGGTGCAACCGTGCTCGGCCCGTTCGTGCAGCCGTTCTACGTGTGGCTCAACGAGAACCTCTCCTGGCTCCCCTTCTTCCAAGGCCAGGTGTCGGCCACGGGCCGCACCATCCTGACCGCCGCCATCGTGCTCGCCGTCATGGTGCTCCCCATCGTCACCGCCCTCACCCGCGAGGTCTTCCTCCAGACGCCGCGACTCCACGAAGAGGCATCGCTCGCCCTCGGCGCAACACGCTGGGAGATGATCAAGATGGCCGTCCTGCCCTTCGCACGCGGCGGCATGGTCTCCTCCATCATGCTCGGCCTCGGCCGCGCCCTCGGAGAGACCATGGCCGTCGCCATGGTCCTCTCCGCGACCGGCGTGATCACCTTCCAGCTGACGTCGAACACCAACCCGTCGACGATCGCCGCCAACATCGCCCTCTCCTTCCCGGAAGCGTCGAACCTCGACATCAACGTGCTCATCGCATCCGGTCTCGTGCTCTTCGCCATCACCCTCCTCGTGAACTCCCTCGCACGATGGATCGTGAGCCGCCGCAAGGAATTCTCAGGAGCCAACTGATGACGTCAACATTGCAGAAACCAGCCCAGAACCAGACGTCTCCCGAGATGATCAACCCGCTCACGCACGGCCGCCTCCCCAAGTGGGGCCCGTACGCGATCCTCGTCGGCGGCTTCGCGCTCTCGGCCGTGATCACCCTGCTCCTCGCGGCAGGCGGCGGCGAGTTCAACTGGACCGGCTTCGCCGTCCTCGGCGCGATCTTCTACATCGCCGGCCAGTGGATCATCGCCCGCATCATCGAGGGCCCCCGCCAGGCCACGAACCGCTTCGTCACCTCGCTCGTCACGGCCGCGTTCGTGCTCGCTCTCGTGCCGCTGCTCTCCCTGCTCTTCACCCTCGTCGCGAACGGCCTCGCCCGCTTCGACATGACCTTCTTCACCTCCTCGATGGTCGGCGTCGTGACGGAAGGCGGCGGAGGCATCCACGCCATCGTCGGAACCCTCCTCATCACCCTCGTCGCGACCCTCATCTCGGTGCCGATCGGGCTCTTCACCTCGATCTACCTCGTCGAATACGGCAAGGGACGCCTCTCCAAGGCCATCAACTTCTTTGTGGATGTCATGACCGGCGTCCCGTCGATCGTCGCCGGCCTGTTCGCCTACACGATGATCATGCTCATCCTGCAGACGCTCGGCATCCCGCTCACCAACGTGCGCACCGGACTCGCGGGCTCCATCGCCCTCACCGTGCTCATGATCCCCACCGTCGTGCGCTCCTCGGAAGAGATGATCCGCCTCGTCCCGAACGAGCTCCGCGAAGCCTCATACGCGCTCGGCGTGCCGAAGTGGCTCACGATCTCCAAGGTCGTGCTCCCCACCGCACTCGCCGGCATCACGACAGGCGTCATGCTCGCTATCTCCCGCGTCATCGGAGAGAGCGCGCCGCTGCTCATCGCCGCCGGCTTCAACATCTACATGAACTACAACATGACGCAGGGCGCCATGATGAGCCTCCCCGTCTTCGTCTACCGCTCCTACACGCAGCAGGTCGGAGCCGGTGCCGAGAACATGCTCAACCTCGCCTGGACAGGCGCACTTGTCCTCCTCATCATCGTCATGCTGCTCAACCTCGTCGCACGCATGATCACCAAGCTCTTCGCCCCCAAGGGCTAACCGGTCAGACTGACCAGGCCGACCAGCCAGGAAGTTAGGGAAACACAGTGTCCAAGCGCATCGAAGTCAACGACCTCAACGTCTACTACGACAAGTTCAAGGCCGTCGAAGACGTCTCCATGGTCATCGAGCCCCGCAGCGTCACCGCCTTCATCGGCCCATCCGGCTGCGGCAAGTCGACGTTCCTCCGCACGCTCAACCGCATGCACGAGGTCATCCCGAAGGCGTGGGTCGACGGTGAGGTCCTCATCGACGGCAACAACCTCTACGGCCCCGGCGTCGACCCCGTCCTCGTTCGTCGCCAGGTCGGCATGGTCTTCCAGCGCCCGAACCCGTTCCCGACGATGTCGATCCGCGAGAACGTGCTCGCCGGCGTGAAGCTCAACAACACGAAGATCTCCAAGAGCGACGCCGACGCCCTCGTCGAGAAGTCGCTGCAGGGAGCCAACCTGTGGAAGGAGGTCAAGGACCGCCTCGACCTTCCCGGCTCCGGCCTCTCCGGCGGACAGCAGCAGCGTCTCTGCATCGCCCGCGCCATCGCCGTCTCCCCCGACGTGCTGCTCATGGACGAGCCATGCTCGGCCCTCGACCCG
Source organism: Pseudoclavibacter sp. RFBG4 (assembly GCF_002931515.1). NCBI lineage: Bacteria > Bacillati > Actinomycetota > Actinomycetes > Micrococcales > Microbacteriaceae > Pseudoclavibacter > Pseudoclavibacter sp. RFBG4. The sequence continues at coordinate 132,424 of NZ_PSYC01000039.1, forward strand.
ATCTCGACGCTCGCCATCGAGGACCTCATCGAGGACCTCAAGACGGAGTACACGATCGTCATCGTGACCCACAACATGCAGCAGGCATCGCGCGTCTCCGACAAGACGGCGTTCTTCAACATCGCCGGCACCGGGATGCCGGGCAAGCTCATCGAGTACGACACGACGAAGACGATCTTCGAGAACCCGTCCGTCCAGGCGACGGAGGACTACGTGTCAGGCCGCTTCGGCTAGACCCGCACTCCCCCGATCCACGACTGCGGCCCCGGCGTTCATCGCCGGGGCCGCAGTCGTCGTTCGCGCCCGTGCCGCCCTCCCACCCGACTCGGGATGGAGAAGTCCCTTTGGGTTCGAGATGTTCCCAGCACGAAGTGACTTTTCCATCCCGAGCAACAACGAATCACCGAAGACAACCAGGGAAAACCCGCCCAGCCGAGACGCCGGCATCCGGTTCCGTGAGTTCACCCGGCCTACCGGGCCACCTCTCGAGAACTCGGGCTGGAGAAGTCCCTCTGGGTTGGAGAAGTTTCCAGCACGAAGTGACTTTTCCATCCCGAGCAACAACGAATCACCGAAGACAACCAGGGAAAACCCCGCCCAGCGAGCCACGTCACCGCGCCGCGAGGCCGACCTGGACGCCAGACCGCCGCCCAGCCGAGACGCCGGCATCCGGTTCCGTGAGTTCACCCCGGCCACCGGGCCACCGGGCCGACTACTCGGGATGGAGAAATCCCTCTGGGTTGGAGAAGTTTCCAGCACGAAGTGCCTTTTCCATCCCGAGCAACAACGAATCACCGAAGACAACCA